>JAPLEO010000026.1 GCA_026391125.1 Bacteroidota bacterium | reverse complement strand
CCTACCCATTTATATCCAAAGGTTGCAGCACCACCTAATGGTTTTCCCATCTTGGCTCGAATTGGTACAGAAGCTGCCACCCTATCAGCAATCTCTTCACGCTCCCATTGAGCCATTGCTGCTATGATAGTGAAAAATAGTCGACCTGCGGGGGTTGAGGTGTCGATGGCTTCAGCCAATGATATGAGGTCAGCATTGCTCTTTCTGAACAATTCAGAGATTTCTAGAAGTTCTTTGGTATTTCTAGCTAATCGAGCAAGCTTTGAAAATATGATTCCAGAAATGGTACCATCTTTAATGTCTTTGAGCATTCGTTTGGTTTCGTGGTAATCCATGATAGATTTACCAGACAATGCATCTAATCTATATACTGTAATAACATTCCATCCTTTTACCTCAGCATACATCTTTGCTCGTTGCTCATGATGTTCAGGGCTATCATCTTTAACTTGCATGTCTGTTGAGACACGTATCCAGATACCAATATTTTTCTTGCTTTCCATACCAAAAATGTTTGTCTTAAAGTTACGAAATACAATAGAAATACTAATATCTCTACCTATACTTAAGTGTTTAAAAAACGCCTATTGTTTGATATTTCAATGACTTTTACATCATTCCTTCATCTGCAAAAGAATAGTATCCTTCTGTAGTGACAACTATATGATCCATCACATTGATATCAAGATATGTGGCACCTGAGGTAATTTTAGCGGTTAGTAATTCATCTGCTTTACTTGGCTTTGTATTACCTGAGGGGTGATTGTGTGCCAAAATGATTCCGCAAGCATTTGCTTTAAGTGCTGCAACAAATATCAGTTTGGGATCTGCAACAGTACCTGTTGCACTACCAGTTGAGATTAATGAAATACCCAATACTTTATTAGCCCTATTTAGAAGCAATACTTTAAACTGTTCAACAAACTCAATCTTATCTCTATCCCAGCCAGAGAGTAATAGTTCATAGGCAGATTGGGATGTTTTAATAACTGGACGCTTGGAAGGGAATACGTTGGTTTTGTATACCAATTCAATTTCCGCAATTGTGTTTAAATCTTGTTGTAATACGTTTTTCATAACTAATTTTTTAATGAATTATGAAGCGTATACAGCCATCATTCGACCAAGACAATGAAGCAACGCAATAAATGAAGGGTTAGTGCAGGGCTTTGTGTTTATGGCGGAATTTCATTGGCGCCCGAGACAGAGGGCTAGCTTTGTGAAGGAATGGATAAAGTAAATTCTAAGTAACCAAATCAGCAGCTAGAGCAGTGTATATTTTTGTTTTAAGGAGGCAAACTGAAGCGTACACAGGTGAAGGTCTTTCTTTTGAGAAGATGGTTAGAAGATACGCGAATAGGACAGAATATGATGGTTTGATTGATTTAACTGCAAGGAATTATTGCATGAATAAGATATTCCTGTTTAGGCCCCATTTTTGTAATAACAGAAAATTCTTTCACTGGTGTTGTTAAACGAAACTCCATAAGGTTCAAAAATTCAAGTCCTTTGATTATTGAAAGTTTTGCTTCGCCTTTATTTATAACATCCATCATTTCTGCAACAACTTGGCTATTGCCCAAATAATATTTACTTATTGACTTTGCAAGATAAATTGGAGCAATACCATCATAACCATCTACTTTATCAAAATCTGTAATAGCTGTTTTAATTTTATGTTGACTCGGGAAAGTCCAAATAAATTTTTGCAACGGGTTTATTATTAAGCTAGCCACTGCAACTTCAATCTCACTAATTTCTAAGCCTATGAGATTTGCAACCTTGGCCTCTAAGGATAAACTTTCATAGTCAATAACTGGGGTTCCCATACCAGCTAAATCTTGTGTTTTTAATTTTTTTATATTTTCTTCAAAGTTCGTTAAGAAAAGAAATTTTTGACGTGGAGACATGTCTTTAAACTGTTGAATTTTTTCTTTTAGATCTGACTCAAATATGTTAAACATCTCTTCATTTTTTAGGCTATCCATTTCAGCAATTAAAGATTGCAACCTTGCTCTATAGTAATCCTTCCCCAGTTGAGTTTTTTGTTGAAGAATTTCAGTTTTAATATTCTGAACTTCAGATTCATCTTTTAGTTTTACTAGCTCAAAATCCGATTTGTCTTTAATTGATTTTAAAGTGAACAGGTATTTTGCTCCAATGGGATCAAGAAATGAAAGCATTGCTAATACTGTTTGTTCATTTCGTGAAATTAAAGCTACTAAAAGTAAGCCTAGCAAAACTCCAAAGGAAATAATATATTGCAAGTCTACATTTATAGTCCTAATGTTTACTAGTGTGATTACAAGAATTGAAAAAATTGCTGAAACAACTAACCCTAAATTTGAAAAAGATTTGGAGTAAGTCAAAGACTTTAGGTCGGATATTGATTGATCAATATCTTGTTGATTGACTTTGTCAATTAACTCTTCAATATGCTTGTCTTTGAGTAAAGAAAAAATTATCGCAAATATTAAAACAAAGACCCCCGCAACTATTATGATACTTAAAAACTTATGCTGAATGAAATAAAATGGGATTTCAATTTTTACATCATTGTATAGTAGAAATCCTAAAAGTTGAATAATGAAAAACAGAAGCAAACTTTTATAGTTTTTGTTTTCTAAAATACCATGACTACTATAGAATGTTAAAATGACGATTACATATAAAGTGACAGGAAAGAGATAATAAATAACTGTCTTAAACAAATCTCCCCTTGCTATATAATATCCTGAAAAAATTATATCCAGAATCAAAATTGAAAACCAAATGATTGCGGCAATTGAAAGAATTCGATTAATTGATTTAAGCTTTTTTAGCTTTTCGTTTGAAAATTCAACTAATGTTATCATGGCTATTTTTTTAATAATGTTATTTCTATCCTTCTGTTTTTACTATATGCATCTTCAGTTTCCATATTATCTGTCGGCTTGAACTCTCCATGAGATACTGCTGACAGTTGCTTTGGCTTAATTCCTCTTGAAACAAAATAACGAACTACTGCGATAGCTCTTGCAGCACCTAAATCCCAATTATCTTGAAATTTATAAGTCGTTATGGGCTGCTTATCAGTATGCCCTTCAATTTCAACAAAATTAAAATTTCCATTGCCAAGTTCAGCAAGAATTTCATTTGCTAATATATTCAAATCATTGTAGAATCCGCTCTGAATTGTCGCCTCTCCTTTTCTAAAAAAGACCTTGCCATTCAATTCGTTTGGAATAATGAATCTTTTTGGAACTGCTCCATTCCCCAAAGATTTTTCTTCTGCTAACAGGTTTTTGTTTTTGGCTTGTAGTTTTATATTTTCTAATTGAGTTTTATTGAGTTCAACAAGTTGTAGCTTATATTGAAACAAAAGAATTCCAGCAATAATTATGAAGAGCAAGCAAAGTGCTGACATCAAATCTGCAAATCCTGCAAAATTCGGGAACACGCTTTCTTCTTGTTGTAATTCTCTTCTCATTTGAATCTATTAAGGAATGAGAAAAATAAATTGTTTTTTTTCTTTGATTCCGAAACAATAATATCTTTTTCGTTTAGTCTCTTTTTTTCAAAATTTCTTTTTTGGTTTTGAGCAATATTGACTATAGAATGAACAAGCTTGTCGTGAAGTTCTGATATTTTTTTTGAAGTATCTGTTTGATTACTTACAAACATTTTTACTCCTTCCAATATAACTTCTTTGAATTCTTCATTGGATCTTGAAGAATTGGCCAAGAAAAAATTAAAATCATTCTTTATATTTTCTGAAAATATTTTCAAAGTACCTGAATGCGATTTAAGTGTGGAATAGGTTTTACTAATAATTTCATAGTTGGCCTGGTTTTCATATGATATTTTCTCAAACTCATTTGAGTTTTGTGTGATTACATCATCAATTTTGTCAAGTGTTGGTGTAAGCTTACTGATATGCCCATTGAATGCTCTTAGTAACACTTGGATTTGAATATTATTTTCAGTAGCATTAGTAACACTTGTTTCAATTTGTTGAATGAGTAAAGAAAAATTTTGTTGATTATGTTGTATTTCTTCAGTTACTCTTTTCAGATTTAATGTAGCTTCTTTCAAATCATCAGTTGATTGCCTAATAATATTTGGCAATACTCTATTCATACTTTCTGCAATAGCTTTTGCAATTGAACTGCTTTCAAATATAGTATAATGAGGAACAATTTTTAGGACACTTATTTCTTCAAGTTTTGTAAAAACATTATTTTCATAATTTTTATAAGCAGTATATAAAAAACCTAAAATTAATGAAGAAAAAATTCCTAAAATACTTGCGCCAATTGCTAAAGAAAGTCCGCTTATTATTCCTTCAACCATTGGCATTGAAACATTATTTTTATTAATGTTTAGATTTTTTACTGATTGAATAATCCCTAAGAATGTTCCTATCCATCCAATTAGAATTGTAGCATTTATGATATACTTTTCAATCGCGCCATAATTTCGTTGTCTTTTTAAAGTCAAGTATTCAATCTCTTCATAATTGATTTTATTAGTTTGTTCATATACTGAATTAATGTTTTCTAATCTTTCCTTTATAAGAGAATTTTTTAGGGATTTGGTAACATTTTTAATGTCTTCAATGGAAGTGAGTTTTTGTATAAAAATTGAATCTATCTCTGCTTCCTCTCTACCCATTATACCTCGCAAATGAATTAAGCTCCCAATACTGAATACAAGTAATGTTGTAATAATCAAAGAAAGCAACCAGTTATGCTCGTTAAAAATTAAATGGCTTGAAGCTAAATAAATAATAAACCCGATACAGAAAACTATACCGATAAGAAAAAGTAATCCATTATTTGAGTTACGATTCATTAAATTTCAGATAGCTTTTGTAGGGTCATAAAACACAGGTAATTTGTATATTATTATTTTGGCTTCCATTAGAAAAACAAACTTCTAATGTTTTGGTTATTAAAGGAATTATTAATCCTTTCAATTTGGGGTTTAAATAATAATTAAAAAAGTTCGTTTCATGACAGTTAATTTATAAGAGCAATTATGTCTCTAATAGATTGTAAATACCAGTACACTCTTAAAGGCAGCTACATAATATACTTACAGTTTGGCTTTGTATATCCTAAATATACTAAAATTAGCAATATGTTATGTAGCATGGCAAAATTCAATGGCTTGCATGGACAAGCAAGTCATATATAAATTAATTAAACTTCATTTTAATATGTTATTGCTCCTTTAAAGAGCAATTAATAAAGAGTAAAAACAATAATAGCTTTTCGCCATTTCCCATATCTAATTAAACGAAGTGGTTATATTTATTTTATAGTGCATAGCTTAATAATGAGTATAAATATTTTCGCTTAACTGATTTCTGAAATTTTGATATAAATAATTCCCATCTTACAAATTCAATTAATAATTTGACAATTCAGACATTATAATATACTATAATATTAAAATTAATCTTTAAATATTAGAGTTATGCCAAGTATCGAAATGATCATTCCACACAATCTTTCTAAGGAAGAAGCTTTGAAACGCATTCAGGGATTACTTGAAAAAGTTAAATCTGAATTTTCTGATTCGATCAAAGATCTAAAAGAAAGCTGGCAAGGAAATACTGGTAAATTTAGTTTCTTTGTTAAAGGGTTTTCAGTTTCCGGTACTCTTACAGTAGAAAACTCATTAATTGAATTAAATGGGCAAATTCCGTTTGCTGCTGCTTTTTTTAAAGGCAAAATAAAGAGTACAATAGAAAAAGAAGCCAGAGAACTTCTCGCTTAAAGAATTAAAAAATCTGTTAACTTACCCTCGATATTTTTATCGAGGGTTTTCTTAAATATAAAATTTTGTATCCCTATTAACTGCTCGCCTCCAAAGCCACGGGAGGAAGAATGACGGACGTGACTGCGAGCGCCATTGGCTGGGGTGACAGTAAAGCACGAAGAATGAGTGCGATGGACACACAGTGAAAGGGAAGAGTGTGGCATGCGATAGCATAAGAGGTGGTTTTGTGCCTAACGAAGCCCTGTAACGCAGCCAATGGCAGCGCAGGCGAGCCCAACAACAGAAGGAAGCGTGTGAATTTAATGGATCATGAGGGAAGTATGACTGAGTGTTCCGTTAAAGGCACAGGAACTTCCCGAACGGAGCGGTATGAGGAACGAAAGAAGTATGACAGGCTGCGAAGCACCCAAAGGGAGGTATGGCTTGAAAACTCATTTACTTACTTATATCTATGTTTTCATGCCATACCTGGCTGGCGAACTTGTTGCGGACGATTACCCAGAGAGAGACCTTTTAACAGGCGGAGGATCTTCGTCTTGCCGGTAAAATGGAAAGGGAGGCAAATTTTTTGAGAAATTGGGAGGATGGCGGTAGTTAGTTTCGACAAATTAATTTTTCATAATAAAAAAATGGACAACACCATTTAATGGTTGAATTAGAGTATAAATATTATAATGTGAATTATTCTTCAAAAAGCCGTTAGCGCGCAAAACAGGCAATACTCATTAACAATATTTGTGTCGAGGGAATTGATATCAATGCTGTCATAATCGCCGAGTAAAAAAGAATGCTTGGAAAAGATACCTGTGCAATGCCCAAAATGGATATGACTGTGTAGAGAAGTAGTATCTATACTGTTAGAATTGAAATCAAGACAATCTGAGTTAATATAAATATCATCGATCAAATGATTGATAGCAATTTCACTGGCATATAATAAAGTAACTCCCCGGAAAAAGCCAGGCCATTCGCCGGTAAAATTTTTAAACTCATTTGTAAGTAATTCACGGCTAATAGAAACACAAAGACTGGCAACTTGCAGGATGTCTTCACTCTTACCGTACCAGCTTGATCCAATATTGTATTGGTACTTATTTTTTGAAAGAAGCTGTAATCGGTCTGCTACTTTTTTTAATTGTTGTTTTGTATTGTCATCATGATTGTATGCACCGAGTCCAGTTTCAAATCCTGTGGGATAATAATCATTCCATTTGGTGGTTAAAACAACATCTAAATCTGTTTTGAGAATATAGGTGTATTTCTTTAACCATTCCTGATTTTGCAAACACGAAATGCTGTTTATATATAGATATTGTTCGAAAGCTCTGTCGGAAATATGAAGCGACTCCATTTCAATGAGAATAAGATGCGCATTGTTTGTTCCGATATCTATGGTGTCAGAATATTTTTCAAAAACTGGTGCATAAGGAGATTCGTAAAAAATTACTATGTCCGTATCTTTTGCATTGATCAATTCAATTGAATTTAAAAAAACTTTGAACATAGCATACTGATCCTGTTTATAAGCAAGATAAGCGACAATCGCACGTCTATTATAATTGGGATAATTCATTCGTTTGACAATTTGTTATTATAAATTACAGTTTGGTAAGTTGTTTTTCTTTTCATCAAATAAAATACGGCCCTTGATTGTTTTTATTGATTCATTGGTTTCGCTGATCAATTGCGCCACCCACGTAACTGGGTGGTGACCGGTAAAAAACCATGTCTTTATAATTATTGATTGTGCATCATTATTTTTCATAAAACCCTCTTTATCAATTTTTTTGGTATAAATAGCACTATCATAGCTGTCTAAAACTGTAAATACAATATTGTTGATGGGTGACAACATTTTTGAATCAATTGCAATTTCCAGTTCGTGATATTTCAGTAGCCCTGCATACCATTCTTTATCTTTTGGTTTTGTATAATTAGGGAGAGGAAACACTTTACTCAGAGTATCATTTTGTACGCCTGATTTTGAAAAACTAATGCCGGCATACATTTCATATTCCGCAATACTTCTGTTTGCCCCCAATGCATATTTACCTATCAATGTTTCTCCTCCAGGTTCGATTCCTAATAGCATTCTGGTCTTTTTAAAGGACATACGATTTTTCCTTTGCCAACTGATATCATCATTCCAATGTTTTGCTGCATCTAACCGAGTATACTGGTGCCATAATAACATTTTGTGCGGATGGAACAAATCATACCCATGTGTAAATGCCCTTACGGCTATTGAAATTTCTTCGCCGATAAAATAAATTTCCGGATCATGTTGTACATCAGTACAAAACGAACCAAGCGTAAAACAAAAACCAGCTGAATAAAACCGAGCAGGCAAAGGAGCGGTAAAAATGTGCCATCCAGGAATAGTTTCTGATTTACACATAGGGATTCCTTCACGCGAAAAATGTGTGATCACCATTTGAAGTGGCGGTGTGTTTATATCCAGTACCTGGTCATTGACTGGGTCATATGAAGCTGGGTATCCTGTTAATACTGGTTTGGCATACCCTTTATTCTGCAATCCACAGATCATTGCTATCATTTCTTCATCCCAGTGTTGTGCAAACCGTGAGTGCGAATCAATCTGTAATGTATAATCTTCGCCTGCATATAATTGTTGAATGCAATTTCTTGCCCAGCATACACCTTTGGATTGAGTATAATCAACATCAATGATCTTAAAACGTTGATCGTTCCTGTAATGATCAAGATTGTCAAACCCATCGGCTGGATTGTATTGCCGGCAGATAGCCACAGTTAGCAAGTCAGGATATTTTGCTTTACCCATAAGATCGTCAATGGTGGGAATCAGCTGCGGATCCCTGTACGATGCTATCTGCACAAATATTGACATCAAATATCCGATTTTAGCTTTCGTTAAAATTTATTCCTGATGATCTCAAAATAACTTGTTTCAACCTGATCCAGCTGTATAGTGACCGGTATGTTTTCTGTTAAAATCGTAATTGATTTTCCCAGATCTTCACAAGAAAAAAACACTAGCTCTTTTTTATAACTAATACTATCAACCTTGCCTCTGATAGAAACATCGATAGTGTTATTTGTTTTATTTACCACTCTTAATAAGGCTGAAGGATTTTTTAAGAGTATTCTTTTTCTCTCCAAAGAGGGGATAAAAATAATTATTTGAGTGTAGCCAGGGGAGGGCAGGATTGTGTGAGTAATATGATTAACGTTGCCTGTTAAATACATACGTTGTGTAATCTTTGAGTAATTCAAAAAGATAAATCCTCCAATTAATATGATCAGAATAATGATCGGTCCTAACCTGACAAAATATCCTGGTGGCTTTTTTATTAATTCTTTGATCTGCTCGTTCATATTTTGACTCTTTATAGATTTTACTAAGTGCCGAGCTCCAGTTGGTTTTTTACCAATGCAAAATATTTTTGTTTCTGTTTTATCAGTGTCTCATGCGTTCCAATTTCTTCAACTTTTCCATTGTCCAGCACAATTATGTGATCTGCATTCTTAACTGTACTCATCCTGTGCGCTATAATAAGCACTGTTTTTTTATGAAAGAATTGATCGAGGTTTTTCATGATCACACTTTCACTTGTAGCATCAAGACTGCTGGTTGCTTCATCAAAAAATATGTAATGTGGGTCTTTGTATACAGCCCGTGCAATCAAAATACGCTGTTTTTGTCCCCCGCTGATACCCGCACCGGAACTTCCAATCTTTGTAGATACACCCAAGGGTAGTTGCCCGATAAATCTTTCAAGATGCGCAACAGAAATTGCATGTTTGAGACGTGTATCATCAATCAAATTGCTCATAGCTATATTGTTGGCAATCGTATCATTAAATAAATACCCTTCTTGCATTACAGTGCCGCACTGGCTACGCCATAATCTGGGAGATATATTATATAAGGGTGAATTTCCAATTTTGATAGTGCCGGTAACTGGTTCATAAAATCTCAATAGCAATTTCATTAAAGTAGTCTTTCCACTTCCGCTCGCACCAACGAGTGCAGTTGTTTTTCCCTTGGGAATGGTAAAACTTACATCTTGTAAAACAAAGGGGGATAATTTTCCTTCGAACTGGAAAGAAACATTCTGCAGAGCGATATCTTCTTGCAAAGACAGATCATTCGTTGCGGGTCCCTTTTCTTCATCTGATTTATTGTGTACATCTTCCAGTCTTTCCATACTTAATTTTGCATCTTGTGCCAATTTTACAAAATCAACAAGCTGTGTGATAGGCCCATTGGTTTGTCCAACGATATAGGAGATACTTAATAAAACACCCAGCGTCATATTTCCATGAATGACCTCGCCGGCAGAGATAAAAGAAATTAAAATATTTTTCAGGTTAGAAAAAATCAGGAAGCCTGATTGCTGGTATTGTTGAAGAAGAGTGCCCCGTTCGTTTAGTTTAAAATGATCAAGCTGTAGTTCTTCCCATTGTGCAATATTTAATTTTTCATTATTGTATAATTTTATTTCTTGCATGCCGGTGATCATTTCATGGAATTTATCTACTGTTCTTCGTTTGTTTGAAAAAAGCCTTGCATCTAATTGCTTTCTTTTATTCTTAAACAGAAAGACCCAGAAGATACCTAGCAAATTGAGAAGCGCATATACCAATAAAACTTTTACACTATAATAGGCGATTATGATAGTAAAGACCGCAATGCTTAAAATAGAAAAACAGGAATGTAAAACCGACCCGGTAAGAAAACGCTCTATCCTGTGATGATCATCTATTCTTTGCGAAAAATCGCCAATTTTTTTGCTGTCAAAAAACCTGATAGGCAGACGAAAAAGTTTGTTTAGAAAATCCGAAATAATCATAAAACTTATCCGGGTTCCTACATACATCAATAGCCAGCTGCGGATATTTGCAAGAAAGGTATCACCGGCAAATAATAAAACCTGCGACAATAGCACCAAGTAGACAAGCGAAATGTTTTTCCCATTTACGCCTTGGTCAATGAGTATCTGCATTAACAAAGGAAATGCCAATGAAATCAGGCTTCCTATCAAAAACGTAAAGGCAACCTGTAGTAATATCTTTTTGTGCGGATACAGATATTTAAAAGAAGTACTGATCTTGTTAGTGGTATCTTTTTTTTCCGGATGATCATAAAAAGCTTCTGTTGGTTGCAGCAGCAGTGCCGTTCCCTTTTTGTTTTCGGCCGGTAGCCAGTATTTTTTAAAGGTTTGTTCATCAATTGTAATAAGGCCGTCGGCAGGGTCAGCTATGGTAAAAGTTGACCTTGTCTTTTTTATAGAAAATATATTTTCTGAAAGTTTATATAATACAACAAAATGATCGTGGTTCCAATGAAGGATGCATGGAAATGGAGCATGCTTAATAAGATCCTCATACGATAGCTTAACTGGAACCGCTGTAAAACCTATCGTTTCTGAAGCTTCTTTTAGGCTTTGCAGGCTAACGCCATCGCGCGATAGGAAACTGATCTGGCTAAGATATTCGTTCAAAAAAAAGCGGCCATAATATTGGCTTATCATTTTTATACATGTTGGCCCGCAGTCCACAGAATCATGTGCATAATAAACCGGGAATTTTCTTTTACTGATTTTCACGGTTAATTTTTGAGTAGTTCTTCACGAACATCCACTTTGCCGTATAAGTAATTCAATACCAACCTGTCCTCGATATTATATTTATATGAGGGGCAGGCTATCTCCCCTTCCTGCCATTTTAAAGGGCAATAGCCGCCGCAAACTGGTAAAAGATTGCAGTGATAGCAGGCATTTTTTGTTGTGGCTATCTCCTGGTACCAGTTTCGCAATGGACCATCTTGGTTAAAAGTAGACTCATCAAATGCAAGATTGCCGATCTTGTTGGCACTTTCCAGTTTGTGATTGGTGTATGGAAAATTATAGCATGGGAAAACATTGCCGTAAATATCCAGCACAACAAAATCTTTTACAACGGCCATACAGGCATCGTATTGTCGCTCGGGTACGATATCCGGTATAGAAAATCCTTTTTCAAGCGAGTATAAAAGAAGTTCGATCTCAAATTCCGCATACTGCTCTTTTGTTAGTCCATGGTTGTCTTTAAATTTGTTGTCTACATAATTTTCAACAGGTCGGTAATCGATACTTATTTTTTTCTGCAGTCCGTGACTTTCCATCAGGTCGATCAAACCAAAAATGCCGCCTGAATTCGTTTTATCAATATTTACGCGGATAGCGATCGCTTTGTGCCCGGCCGGATACCACGGCTGGTTGGTGATTGTTATGATATTATTTATGATAATATCAAAGGTGGGACCTCCATCTTTCAGCATCCGGCGGTTATCATGAAATTCTTTACTTCCATCAATGGTGATCTGGTAGTTGGTAACAAGCATATCAAAATACAGTTCTTCAAAAACGGTTGGCTTTAAACTTAAGCCGTTGGTAATGATCTTGGCATGGTAGGAAACTTTATACTTGTTGGCAATCTCTATTAATTGTTTTGACATTTTTCGAAGATCATCAAAAGACATCAGTGCCTCCGATCCGTGCCACACAATGAACATGTGCAAAAAATCGCCGGTTTGTAATTTTTTTTCAACATAAGTAAGCACCATGTTTACAACCACTTTATCTATATTCTTCTTAGTATGTTGCTGACCGCAATAACTGCAGCCAAACTGGCAATTAGCAGTTGTATGGAGCACCAGCCCTAAAGTATTAATATTGTTTGCATTATTTTGATTGATGATTAGTTCAAATTCATCTTCTTCTATAGGAACTAAAATCTGCATATCGATCAGTTGTTGCCAGTAACCCGATTCTATCAAATCCTGCCGGTTGGATGTGAGGTTATTATATATTTCATTACTCACCACCAGCGATAATCCATTCCTTGTTGAATAAAGAAGCCGTTTATGTCCGCTGCTGTTCTCATTGGGGTTGATAATGTCTGTAAAAACAAGATACTTGGATAGCTTATACATCGCGGAACGATTTATAGTGTTAAATGTTTGGAAATACTTTCCCCTGTTGAAATTGAAAAGGCTGCTGGAAATAATCGTGATAACCATTTAATAATTATATCCAACAGCCTTTGTACTACTACACCGCTGGGGGTGGGGTAGGTGGTGGCTTGATTCCACCAGTACCATCACAATTTGGACAGGCGTCTACAATGCCGCCTCGGACTAACATGGATTGAGTGGCTTCGAGCACTTCAAGGCCGTTAACCTGGTGCCGGTTGTTTGTTTCAACCTGTTGTAACATGTTCCTTAGCTTTTCATTTTTCATTTGAAAAAATATAAGGGTGAATAGAAGAGCTAAAGTTTAACGTTATTAAGCTTTTGTTGAACGATCGGGCCCGATTATTTTAATCTGTTTTTTTCATCTTCGTTTATCAATGAGCGGCTGATATTTTTAATGAACCGATTTCCGAACTTGTATTTCACCGTAAACATTACTTGCCTATTATCAAAATAATTAGCATATTCTTCTCGCACATTGTTTACATAATACCAATACCGAGAGGCTGCTGATTTGGTAACATCACTCGCGTACACATCTATCTCAAAATGATTGCCAGGAAGGATATAATTAAAACCGAGATCAAGATTGAAACTGTTACTGCGGTTACGGTATTCATATACGCCGGGAATGATTTCCTGTACATTTACTACAGCCTGAATTTTTTTATTCTTAGTGAAATAGATGGTATTATAAAGAGAGAACGTTCCACCAACACCATCTTTGCTTACGAAGGAACTATTTTTAGAAATGTATTTTTCATAATCAAAATCCAACTGGATAACAGTCTCCAGCCATTTGATCTTGCTATAATATTGGTAAAGATTGATTCCGTAGGTTGTTTTGTTGATATAATTTTCAACGGTCTGTTTCTGCACATTTACAGAATCAGAATCCAATACCACAATGCGTCCAAAACCATTTATCAACTTGCTGAAATATAGTTTTATATTAAAATTGGAATTGTACAAGTAATTAAATTCGGCATTATGCACAAATGAAGGCTTGAGAAATGGATTGCCTGTAGTGTAGAAAAATTTATTGATATACCATTTGAAAGGATCAAGGTATTCAAAAGATGGCCTGTTGATTCTTTTACCGTAGCTGAAAGACAAATTGTTTTTATCATTTACCGAATACGATACATAAGCTGTTGGAAATAATTCGAGATAATTGTTATGGATCACCAGCCCGGTGGCAGAATTGCCTGTACTGGTTGAGTTTTCACCGCGAAAGCCGCCCTGTAACGACCATTTTCCAATGTTCTTATTAAGATTAACATACAATGCCTGTGTCTGTTCGTCGTAAGTGTAACTGTTGCTTTGTAAGGGATCCTTTATGTAAACAGTTGCGGGTTTGTTATAGAAATCACTACTAGCGAGGTTATTAATATAAGTTAGTTTTCCGCCAAATGAAAAAGAAAATGTTTTAAATGGAAGAGCGAAATCGAGTTTAATCGTATATATATTATTTTTGTGCAGGCCTACTGTTTTGTAAAACAAATTAGGTGATGTAGTACCGCCGAATTCCGTATAAGTACTAAATGGTCTTTGATTGTTTGAATTGCTGGTTAACCATGCTGTTTGTAAAGTAATTTTTTGCCCGGGCCTGGTGAGTTTTTTATCCAAGAGTAAACTGATATTATGCTGTGTGGCATCGGGCGATGTTGTTCCCTGTGTATACATGCTGGAATCAATCAAGTTGTTTTTGTTATAATATTCCACCCGGTTGGTAATATCTGTTACAGTATTTTTATCAATGGCATTAAAACCATAGTTCAGGTTTATCAATGTTTTCTCTGCAAGTTGGTAGTCAACTAACACCTGTCCGCTCATATTCTGGTAGTTCCATTTTTTAGGATTATAATTCTTCAATGTCATTTCTGGAAAAGAATAAACTGATTCTGTGAGGTTTAAATACGTGGCAGTATACCCGCTTAATAAGGTGAGCACCGATACTTTTTTTCCTTTGTAAGACATATTGCCCGATACAAAATACCCAGAATAGGAAGTTTTTAGGTAATCCAGTTTTAAATTACCTGTTATCCCAGGTAAAATATTTTTTTTAAGGATGATATTGATCATACCTGTATTTCCTGATGCATCATACCTTGCCGGAGGAGTGGGTATCACCTCAATACTGAGTATTTGATCGATTGGTAATGAATTTAAATAACTGACAAGGTTTTTGCCACTCAGGTAAACCGGCAGATCATTGATCAGCAAAACAATATTATCCCGCCCGGCCATTTTAATTGCCTCGCCGTTAGTATATATACCTGGAGAAAATTTCAGCAGATCCATTGTATTTTTCCCTGAAAGACTGATATTGTTGGCAACATTTAAAATGAACCTGTCTGCCTTTCTTCCAATTACAGATCTCGTATTTGTGGTAACTGTTACGTTCTGAATGATATTTGTATCGAGACCAAGTTGAATATCAATACTGCTGTCGCTGGATACATATAGTTTGATCGTTTTGGAACGATAATTGACACGTGAGGATTGGATATTATAGTGACCTTTTTCAACTCTGGTAATTTTGAAAAAGCCAGCACTATCGGCAATCGCATCAGACACCTTTCCTTTCGCTGAATCTTTCAGTATAACGGTCGCAAAGCCTAATGGCGAGCCCAAACTGTCATGCACCCTTCCGGAAATGGTATATTGGCCATAACAAGAATGGACAGATAAAGAAAAAAATAACAGAAATATAATCAATCTCATAGCAATTATTTTACCTGCGGCTATAATACATTCTCATAAGCCGTAAGTATATATTTTACTCCATCAGTCACAGGCAATGAAGCGTGTAATGATTGAGGTAGTCTTTTGAGTTGGGCATTTAAATTTGGAAAAGCAAGACAGGTACCGGTTTTAGGAATGAACCGCTTATCTATTTCTGGAAAGTAAGTTTGCCCTCCTGCCAGATTTTCATTCAGATAAATAAAAACAGAACGGATTCTTTGATCCCCATCAGCGGCATCATGATGAATTTTAAACTGCTGGGTTGGTTCATAACGTATACATTGTACAGGTGCAATATGTCCCGGCCTGGCCTGTAATAAGGTTTCGATTTTTTGCAGGATATTACCCAGGCCCGGATAATTATCCAGATCTGCACTAAAACTGGTTCTCACATGCGAATGACCTATCCACAGATTTCCCTGTAGGTCTAATTTTGAAACGAGGCTTCTTTCAAAAAGATGATTGTTTTCACAATACCTGATGATATCGCCACATTCAGCATTCGTAAGAAGATTTTGTTGTAAAACAATATTTTTGGCAAAGGCCAACTCACTTCTCCGCTCATCCCTAACATTCCTCTCAAAATTATTCTCCCTATAGGCAGTGTTGAATGAATCAATCAAAAGAACCATACATTTTTTATTTCCAAATGAGGTAGATGCATCCAATTCCATAATTCTTTTTTCATTTATATCATACGAATACAATATATCGCCATCAACCTTTGTGATCAGTGTAAAACAATCTTCATTCCGATCATTTTCCATTTCCAGTAAGAAAGGCGGGTAGAAGGTTTTGAGTTTTTGATAATCCACTTTTGCAATAAAGGATGTAATGCCAAGCTCATCGAGAGTTTTCTGAAACTCTGTTAGTAATAAAATATGCTTGTCTTTGAACCTGCTGTAAAAAATCTCCCTGATCCTGCTTTTGGAGATGGGAATCTTTAATTCATTCACCATTGCAATAGTATTAATTGCAAATGGATCACGCATGGTTTCACTTAGTGATCTGTACATACCTTATACTTAAGAGAAAATAGGATTCAGAAATAAACCAAATTATTACATCTTACTATTGACGGGTAATTAACTATGTGCAATTTAATGAATATGTTCTCATTTAAAATAAGGTGTTTTAACCCTATTTTAAACGAGGAAAACACCGAATTTTATATAATAATCAAAAATATAATGTGTTTTATTTTTTAATATAAAAATAATTACATATAAAAACTGCTTCGCACCCTCCCTTACACCTCTGCCCCATAGTAGATATACTTATTACAAATCTTCTTTCACAAAAAATTAATTTGTATGAGTACACAACCAGAAATAAAATATTGCACATATTGCGATGCTACAATTCGTGGCAGAAGCGACAAGAAATTTTGTAATGATGCTTGTCGGAATGCATATCATAACGAAATGAATAAAGAATCATCTACTGTAGTTCATAGAATAAATCGAAACTTGAAGCACAATAGAAAGATACTGAGCGGATTTCTAACACCAGTTCAAGAAACAATTGAGATTCGAAGGGATATATTGTTGCTCTCTGGCTTTAATTTCATGTATTTCACTCATACGATGGTTTCGGATGGTATACAGTACCATTTCTGTTATGATGTTGGATACCAAATCGTATCTGATGAAAAAGTATCGATTGTGGTAGATAAGACCATAGTGCACTAAAAACAAATCCCCGGCAATGTAATTTGCTGGGGATTTTAATATTCAATTCATTAATTTCTCTTAGTGACCAAATGACTCTCTGTATTGATATGTCACCCCACTAATAACTTGCGTATAGGAGAAAATAAGGGAACTTGTTGTAAGAGTTTCAATAGTAGCGTTCATGATTTGACTACTGTTTGTGGCTTGAATGACTAACATCGTTTCATTTTGAGTAAGTGACCATGTGCCTGATTCTAATATTTGCGGGTCACTTGCACTACATTTAGTAGCACCCTCATTTGTTTCATAAGACCCATTTGCTTTAAATATAACCCTGTTATCCTTTTCACACGCTTTCATACTTGCATAGTTATCTGTCCAAACGGATGCAGATACTACCTTTTGTTGTACGCCAACAATACCCCAGTCTGAGGAAGTAAGTAACGTTGTTTTTGAAGCAGTTGGAGTATTCGCGGAATCACCACCTTTACTACAAGCTGAAATAATTAATAGGGCCACTATAGTTATAGTACCGATTGTTGTTTTGAAATTATGTTTCATGCATAAATATTTTGACAGATTTAAAAAAATTGTGGCTTATTATTTCATGTATCCTTTTTCTTCAGCAAACTTGAAAAAGCAGTTTAGTTTTATTTGCATTTTAACACCATCCTTCACTTTAACAGATTGCTCAACTGTTATTCCATTTTCAATTATTGCTCGGACTCCATCGATAGGTTTGGTTGTCAATGCATCTTTCATTGACTTTAAGTCTTCATCTTTGATTGCACTAAATAGAATAACAGTATTAACCACGATTTCTCCCACCACTTCACTTTTATTAGAAACTTCATCAGCAACAAATTTTATTGACGTTCCATCTTTGAACCCGAAATAAAACTCATTTCCTTTAGCCCCTTTATATGTATCGACATTAGTGGCATTTATTGTTTTTTGTGTTCGGATTACTACGATGGCAATTTTATTGACATCTCCCATACGAACAATTGAAGCGGCTATCTTAATATTTATATCCATCAAGCTCAGATTGAAGACACTAGGTGCATATAATACACTAGACCATTCATCAACTTGCTTTTTAGTGATCTTATCCGCCCGCGAATTATCTGGTTTACAATTCTGAGCTAGAACAAGATTTGGAATATAAGTACTCCTTTAAAATTAAATTGTAATTATTTTCTTTTTAAAGTTAATTCTCAAATCTTTACCTATTGTATTTAAAATGAGATAGGTGGTGTAAAACAACTGGTCATCATTTTCATAATCTTTTACTTGTATCCATCTCGCTTTCATTTCTTTCCATAGCCTCTCAATAATATTTAGATGAGGCGAGTAAGGTGGTAAATAGAATATAAATAATTGCCTTTTAGCCCATATTGTTTGCATTGCTTTTAGTTTTTTTGATTGATGCACTTTGGCATTATCTAATACAATTACAGTATGCCTTTTTATTCTTTTAGAAAACGCATCTACTTTTTCAATCACAAAATCTGAATTTATCGTTTCATAGGTTGTTGCAAATTCAAACTGATTGTCTCTTGTAATCATTCCAAAACAGTTGATTCGCTTGCCATTGGCTGATTTAATACTAATATTTTCATCTTTAAATTGCCAACCATACGGGACATACCCTTCTTCTGATATTTGCGTCTCATCGCCATAATACAAATCTATCTCTTCATTATTATAACGCTGCTCTAGTAATTGAAGCTCTTCCAATTTGTATTGATAATAATCTTTATCACATTGCCCTTTGGGCCGCTTCCTTATTCTCTTGTAACTGCAGTGATGACTTTTAAAAAACGAGTTAATGTTTCATTACTCATCTTTTTGCCAATGCTTTCTTCGACTATTAATCGAGCTTGTGACAATCGCTGTCGTTCTTGTTCCACTGCAGATCTTACAATACTTATATGCTCTTCCGCCAATATCCGTTTTCTGCCTTGTCCAGGTTTGGTTTGTAACCCTTCAATACCATCTTTATCATAACGTTTTAGCCAATTATGAACACTTATCAGATTGGTATCCAGTATCACAGCTACTTGTTGTAAACTATAACCCTCTGATTTTAGCAGAACCATTTTACATCTTTGACGGAAACTGTGCCTTTCGCTCAGCTTATAGCCACTTTCTAATTGCTCTCTAGCCTCGGAGTCTAGTATTTTTGGTTTTGTTTTTCTTGCCACATACCTTTAACGTAATTAGTTTAATTTAATTTTAACGAGGTACTTATGTTGTTTAAGGGTAAAAAATCAATGCCAGGCTTTAATATATCTCCGGGGGATGGAATTATTTAAACTTAAAAGAAATTTTATCATTAAATCTACAGGAAATTATTAAGTCTAAAAAGATATTTTTTAAACTTAATAAGTAATTAATTATACTGTTAGGATAATAACTGACTGACCATCAATAATTTGCCTTCTTTACATTTACAAAAATGGAAAAGGAGAGAACCGTATATAACCGTTTAAAATCTTGGCTTGCTTTAAAACAGGTCAAAAACAAAGCACTTGCAGAGCATTTAGGTGTCAGTGAACAAACTGTTTCAAAATGGTGCACTAATTATAGTCAGCCATCAATTCCAGACCTATTTCACATAGCTGAGTACTTAAATATTGATGTAGCGGAATTATTGGAGCCGATGAAGAAGAAGTGATACGTTGGTATAGCGCTTGCATTTTTTGCCCAAAAGAAATATCAGGCATTACATTTGGATGGAAGAAGATCTAAGCTTTCCCTTTTTTTATCCGTTTCATTGAATTGAGTACCACTTGTGCAACAGATGCTCGTTTTCTATTCATCTCGCTGGGGGTAATTGAATCATACGATACATTTACTCTGTAGCCTTTAATAATTGTTTCAGTTGGAGATTGCACTTGTGTATTTGTATCTAAATAACTAAAGAGCGCATCTGGTGTAAAGAAGTGTATGTGCTTGCTTTCAAAATCGTCTATACCAGTAATACACTTTTGTTTAATCTTCTCTAGTTGCTTCATATCCCCACATAGAGATATTACCATTGTGTAACCAGCTTCAAGGCACTTAGCAATATTGTGCATTTCCCATTGCGGATCTGTAGTAACACATATTTCAATTGCAATAGTCGTATTGTCTTTTAAAAGTAATACATCAACACTGCCAGTTTGATCGGGTGTTACGGCTTCAAGAGTTGCAACAAACCCGCGAACTTCGGCCATTTTTTTAACTAGTGTTTGCAAATACAAGTGAGTAGAAACATCCTGCTGTGCAACTTCATTTGGCACTTCCTTAATTTCTTCATCCATCTTTTTTATGACAACAGGGGAGTCAGGTTTGGCTTCCTCTTTTTTTGCAACAGGGACTTTATTTTCCGAAATATTTTGTGGTTTGGTTTCTACAAATAGGGAATCATGCAATATTTTTTCAACTTCAGATCTTTCACTTCCATATAGACTATGCGAATGATTAACAACCTTTGATATTCTTTTTTCCTGAAATTCCCTTTCAATATTGCCTAATGGTACTGTATCAAGTGAGCAATCAAATTGTGGTTGTTCAATTCGGATAATGGCTTCACCCCTACCTAAATTTTGCAGATCAGATACATCAAAAGAGCTAAAACTATCTTTTAGTTTCTTGGCATCTGGTTCTCCTATTCTGAATACTATTTTAGTATAAGTATTACTAAGCACACTATTTAATAATTCTCCATCTTCACGTTGCAATTGTTGGAGGTCTTGGTGCGAAAGAATTAAACCAACATTATACTTCCTAACCCCAGAGAGCATCTCTTTGATTGATGGTGTAATGAAGTTTTGGAATTCATCGAGGTAAATAAAGAAAGGGTTTCGGTTTGATTTACTTTGTCGTGCAAATGCAGCCTGATGAATTTTCGAAAGTATTAAAGATCCTAACAGATAGCTATTCTCAGTTCCAATCAAACCCTGTGAAAGTTTGACTAAAACAATCTTGTTGGAATTAATGAGATTTTCAAAATCAAGGCCAGTTTTTTGAATGACAATATTTCTGATTGTTCGAGGCCGCAAGAATGTATCAAGCCTAGTTAGTATTGGGCCAATTGAACCAGATTTTAATAACGGGAATTCATTTTGCCAATAATATTTAACTGAAGGATCATTAACTGTCTGCAGAAATTTATTCCGAAATTCTTTTTCAACAAGAAAACGGCGGAGATCATGTAGTGTACCTTTCTCGGTACTTTCTAGTATGGCTATTATGGCATTGCCAAATACTGAATTCATTTGATCTCCCCAAGAAGTAGATAGTTTCCGGAAAGATGCCACTAAATCAGAAGAAAGTATTTCCTTTTCTGTATCTGAATGTGCTTCTAATATATTTAAGCCAATAGGGTATTCACTATCAGATGGATCAATTAAAACAATATCATTCAGACGACTCTCTGGAATGTGGGAGATAACATCATCTACTAAATCTCCATGAGGGTCAAATAAGACTAATCCATATCCAAGATTACAATCTGAAATTATGAGATTAGCAATTAGTGTTGACTTACCAGTACCAGTTGCGCCAATAATATGCGTATGCTTTAATCTTTCATCTATTCCAATAGTTACTTTCTCTTCTTTGCCATTGTGATAGTTTGTACCAAATACAAATGGTTTTCCTTTGGCAATTGCTGGTACTTCTTTTGTTTTCCTGTTTCCTTTAAACAGTTTCTGTGAATGAATTGAAGAAGAAGGGAAGTGTAATAATTGTACAAGCTCATCTGTATTCAATATCATTCCTAATCGGTGGGACTGGCGAAGAAATATGTCTTTTATTCGCGCATTAATATCATATGATTCAGTATTTAATGGTATTAAAGCATTAGTGTTTCCTGTTGATGCATTTAAGAGTGAATTGCCAATGGCTTCTAATACAAATGTGCTTTCTTTAATGGTCGATCCTTGGCCAAATGCTCTTATACAAACTGCAAATAGCGGGCTGCTAACTTTCTCCATTGCAAGTTTTGGTGCTTCTGGCATATCGGCAAAGAAAGAAGAACCATTTGGTAGGGTTACAGAACGGATAATACTTTCACTCCAGGAATTTTGTATAGAAGTGTAAAGTATTTGAATACCACCGTATTGATCACCTTGTAAATGTTCTAAGGCTCCGAATAATCCGGTCAATGGATCAATAGTGAAATTCTTGGATGTGGAAATTGGCCGGAATGTTTCTTGCGCAAGTCCAAAGTCAGTCACCGAAATTGGTAGATCGTCTTTTAGAATACCTTCAAGAAATTTGTCAGATTCAATGACAGTAAATTCTGGGAAGTATGATTTAATATTGACGTTGATTAAATACGCTCTCTCTGTATTACTTACTAATTGAATAACTATTTCTTTTGCATTACCAATGATTTCAAACGAAATTGGGCTCTCATCATATGACATCATAGTAATGAGAGCCTTCATTCTTTCGGGGGAGATATTTCTTTCTTTAGGTACTTTAATTTGTAATGCAGTTATCTCTATTTCATCATTAAATGGGAATAGTTCTAATTCTTCATAATCAAGTGCAACCATTTCCTGTTTAACCTCTTCTTTACTAGAAATCCATTCTATTGCTTTGCTAACAATGGTATGCCTCTTACCATCATCTACTAGTGAAATATGCGGCAGATGCCGAATAAAGGGCATATACGGGGGTTCAAGATGAACGGGCATATCTTCTAAATGCCATCCTCTGCATCTGTAATCCCAAGCGTAGTATTGATAGGTAAAATATTCGGAATTGGTCATTTGTTATTTTCTTCCGATATTATTAAACTGTCGCTCTAATTCTGTTAAATCTCTAACACCCATATCATCCGTTATCTTTTTAATAGCTTCTAGAACACTCGAGTGTATTGCATTGGCAAACATTTGTTCGGTATCAAGTTGATAATATGTTTTTGTATAGAAAGACCGAGCTATATATAGTCCGACAAAGGGAATATTTGCAATGAGTCGTTGTAAAAAATCGGGTAACTCACCTTGCCAGGATGATATGAAAAATCCTTTGGCAAACGGAGCTGCGCAAATATCAAACACAATTTTCCCTTTTTCTACTCTTACATATTCTCGATTTGCTGATAACATACCACCTTCACTATAGTCAATACGACTAGTAGAAACATCTGGGATCTCTTTTTCATTAATAATGGTTTCAATGGATTGGTAGAAATCTTGCGATGAATATGTAAAATCATCAAAGTAATGTTGCCAATGGGCATGAACAGCGGTAACTGTTTTGGCTAACTTAAAAATAAAGTATACAAGAAGGAGGGTAAGGAAAATTGCAATAAGTGTCATATGTTTTTTATACAAAATATGTATAATTTATTATATATGCAATAGCTAGACTCAAATACTAAAAAGATTTTACTATTTGCCGGTATCAGTTTTAAAACAAACTTTGAGTGCCATTCTCTATGATTGGGTTAATATATCTAGTATCACCGTTTACATCTTCCACACCTTTAGCTCTACCATACTCCTTTTGAGAGGCTTCAATAACTTCCTGCTTATTTGATGCCCCTATTTCAACAGGTGGCAATGTGTATGCACTAAATGGTTTTGATGTAGTACCATCAATTAGAAGCTTGATATACATTCCGTATTGTGGCAAACTCACCAAATCATCACTTTGTAATAGTGGTTTAAACTCTGCCCCTATCACAGCTGCATCTGTTGCGCCAACACGAAAACAAATAATAGTGCCAACATTTCCAATAATGGCGGCAAGTATTTTTTCATTAAGTTGGTCAATATATTGGTGTGTTAAGAAAAGAGCGAGTTTGTATTTACGGCTCTCCGCCAAGATATCAACGAAAGAAAGAGTAACAAAAGAATGCATTTCATCTATGTAGAGATAGAAGGGGATTCGGGAATCCTCCGGAATATTTGATCTACTCAAAGCTGCCATTTGGAATTGCGTTACCAATAGCGATCCTAACAACTGTGTTGCATCTTCCCCCAATACACCTTTAGAAAGGTTGGCAATGAATATCTTCTTTTGGTTCATTACATCAGAGATAGAGAATGAAGATGTTTTCTGGCCGATGATATTCCTTAACAGTGGATGCGTTTGTAACAACCCCACCTTGTTGACTATTGGCGAAATAGCTTCAGCTTTCAAAGAAGGTGGCATTGCATAAAATTCTTTGTACCAAAAATTCAGAAGTGCTTTGTCTTTCAAATGATGCAGTACTTCATTCCTGAAATCGGAATTGGTTAGTAATGTTTGAATATCTAGAAGGGTTGCATTGGGATAATGTAAAAGTGTTAAGATGGAATTTCTAAGTATATGCTCCAATCGTGGCCCCCAGGATTCTGACCATATCTTTTTAAATGTGCTAACCAAGCTTGAAGCAACAAGATGGTGATTATTTATTGCTACATTATTCAATGGATTAAATGCAATAGGGAAAAGCAAATCACTAACATTGAAATATATTACATCATTGATTCGATTTAGAGGAATGTGATCTAAAATGCTTTCTGAAATATCGCCATGGGGGTCAATGATTCCAATACCATTACCATTTTTGATATCAGAAATAGCCATGTTTAATAACAGAGTGCTTTTTCCAACACCTGTTTTACCAATGCAGTATATATGGCCTGATCGATCTTTTTCTTTAATTCCGAATTTGTTGTTTATGCTTTGGTAGTTGGTTATGCCGATGTATGTAATATTACCCATCTACATATTGTAATCAGAAAAGTCTTAGTTTATAAGATAGGGTGTTGGAAAAATTGTAACTTTAAGTAGTTAGTTAGTAGAGTATTCTTATTTTCAAATTAAATAAAAAAATATGGCGTGGAAACTCATTAAAGACCCCAATGGCCCGTTGGCATCTCCAAAAAAACCAAGTGTTCCTCGTGCGCCCCAGCCTCCCCGAGCCCCTAAAGCTCCTCAACCACCAAAACCACCGAAGCCTCCAGCTCCTCCAGGATATAAATACAGGTGGGAATAGGATAATATTTAACTTTCAAAGTAAGTTGAATATCGTAAACGATCATTTTCTGGAACTAAACTTTAAAAAGAATAAAGGCACAAGTAAACTAATTGTAAATTATGCTTCTGCAGCAATTTCAGGAATTATTGATGCAACTAAAATTTTATAATGTTCGGGGAATACTGCTTCCATCATTTCGAGTAGTGCCTTAACATTATTTTGTGTTTCTATTACTAAAGACGGATCGAAACCAGAGCCTGTAATATGTGATTGATCATTCGTAAATTTATATATTGCAGTTTTTTTATTTTCATCAAAAGTTAACACCTCTAATTTTTTATACCCAGAATCACTGTTTGGAACACGAAACATCAAAAACGTGTCTAATACCTTTCTGGCTATATTTGGTATGTGATAGACGTTTAAAATAGTTCCATCAGATTGGAAATTATAAAGACATTTAAACAAATAATGGTATTCTGATTCATGTTCATGTAAGGTTTTATCTAAAGGAGCCAAAAAAGCCAATCTTATACCTTCTTCACTATATGAATTATTGACCATATAATAAGATTTTTCACCACTTTTTTTGGGAATATTTTTAACCCAATTTAATAATAGGCGCAGGAAATCATAGTTATGGGTTAGTAAAAATACTTGATACGCGTCCTTAACAGCATTTTTGAGAAAAGCAAATGATTGAAAGAGTGAGTTAGAATCTAAACTAGATATGGGATCATCAATTACAATTACCCCTTTTGCAAGTTCGAATTCTTGATCTTGCAAATGAACTGTAAAATATACAAATGCTATTGCAGTTTTTTCTCCCTCGCTTAAATTTCTAACAGGAACTTCATTTCGCTTTATGATATATCCTTGCTCAACACGTTTCTCAACACCATCAACAGTTGTGGTGATATAAAACGGCTCAAAAATAAGCTCCTTACGACCGAGAAATGTGGCTAACCCTGAATTGATATTATCACATGCTTTTTGCGTACTTGAAATTTTAGCTTGGTTTTCAGCTATCCTAACTTTTAATCCACTAATTCCTATGTCTGATTGGGTTTTCGGGTCGCCATTCTGTAGTATCGTAATCTTTAATTCAAAGCCTTCGGTAACTGTTTCTGAAAGTTTTACAGAATCATAAATGGTGCTTAAATGATGAGCCTCTAATTTTTGGTTAGCATCTTTTTTTTCTTTTTCTAAGTTCGATATTTTTAAATTATGTGCTGTAATCAAGTTGTTAATCTCTTTTAATGCATTAATAAAATCTGTAGGATTAATTGTTTCAGAAAAATCAACTACAACTGTTGTGTTTAATTTTTTCTCTTTTATCTTATTACCTATATCTACGATCTTTTGCAACAACTCTTTTTTCTGATTTATAAATTCACTTGCAGCTGTGTCAAAATCAGTTCTAAATTCTTCATAAAATCGGGCTCTATCTATGATAGCAACATCAGTTATAGTTTTGTGTATCCGTCTTAGTTGAGAAAGCAGAAGTTCAATATTATCTTTCAGTCTCTTATCTTCTTCATTAAAATGCTCTGACATTTGTAGCATTCTATCTGCAGGAAGAGGTTGATTACAAAACTCACAATTAGAGGAACTATGATCTTTATGAAGCTGAATTCCAGCTTCTACCCAATCGCATATATCATTATTATCTTTTAATCTGGTAATAATATTTGAAGTTACAGTTTGACCTAAAAGGCTTTTTGCTTCAGATAGGATTAAATTGAGTAATTGGAAAATATCCTCTGGTTTATGACTTTCGTTTAATGATACAAGTGGTAGTTCAATACCCAATATTTCAGGTTCACTTTTTTGAGTTAACACTAATGCACAATGTTCAAGTTGCGTATCAGTTAGCAATTCTTTTTGGGTAAGTTTTACAAAACTTGATTTAGCTTGTTTACTTGTATAACTTCTTACAGCCTCACCACCTGATGCAGCAATAATTCGGGCTATATCAGTAAATGATTTGTCTTTATCTTTTATTTGTGTTGCAAGAAGTTCCTTTGTTATTTTAAGTTCTTGAATTTTACCAGTACTTCCTGGGGTATTTGAGTCACCTGATAATTCAATTTGATCTTTTTTGATTTGCTCTACAAGTTCTTTATTCTCAACTCCTAATACAATTGTAATTGAATTTGCACGCCCTTCGATTATTTTCAGGTTTTTTTGAATATAATCCTGATTGAAAACTCGAACTTTTTTATCAAAAGGTTGGCCGTTTTTGAACTTTTGAGCACCGCAGTCAGCTTCATATTCAAGTGTAGAATAGTCTGGGTGGATCCCTTTTTCTAAGCTATCAAATAATTTGGACAAGGTTGTTTTTCCACTACCATTCCATCCATAAATTACATTATATCTCTTAAAATTTGTTAGAGAAGCATTCCAACTATAATCTTCAAAAATTCCGAGATTTTTAATTTTTTTGAATTTGTCTATCACAAAAAAGATTTAATATGGCTAAAATTGTTTTGCGCTATGTTTAAAGTATTATTTTAAAACAAAAAAATGTTTTAGGCAAATTAATTAGGAACAAGAGTATCTAAAACTGGATACTACGTGGGAGGAGTTGTAAGGTACATAATGATTCTAATAAACCAAGGAGAAATAAATTGGAAAAACAAGAACCGCGTTCATTAATTAGTCTCTAGTAGATATATGAATTTGGTGGCTCTTAAAGAATATTAAGAGGGTGTTTCGTCATTTGAGACCGTAAGTGTTCAGCACTTGCCGCCAAATAAATAGTTGT
>JAPLEO010000042.1 GCA_026391125.1 Bacteroidota bacterium | reverse complement strand
GTCGGGAAGACAGGATTCGAACCTGCGACCCCCTGGTCCCAAACCAGGTGCGCTACCGGCCTGCGCTACTTCCCGCTTTGTTAACCGTAGCCTTGGCGTAGGTTAATTTTGATCACCGAAGCCTTGGCGAAGGTGATTTGCTCACCAATGTCTTAGCCTATGTGATTTCATCATCTCAGCTTTCACTTTGATGATTGGGATTTTTCTCTCTTCAAATTCTATCCGCCTTCGCTGAAGCTTCGGCGGATAAAAGCGGTGAGGGCGGGATTCGAACCCGCGGTACAGAGTAACCCGTACGGCAGTTTAGCAAACTACTGATTTCAGCCGCTCATCCACCTCACCGTCCTTGCTCTTTTCAGAGAGGGCTGCAAAAATAGGGAGCTAGGTTCTAATTGCCAAAAAAGGATACAAAAAAGATTAAAATAAAAATCCCGAACCAGTTTTATCCAGTTCGGGATCAAATATTTAATGAGCTATTTGTCTTACATAGCTGCTAATTGCACTTTCTGCGTCAACTCCATCACGTTCTCACGGAAAATACTGTCCGTATCCATGAGATCTTTTACAGTCTGACATGAATGTATCACTGTAGTATGATCACGGCCACCAAAGTGCTCCCCAATCGTTTTAAGCGAGTTTTTGGTGAATGCCTTTGCCAAATACATGGTGATCTGACGGGCTTGCACTATTTCACGCTTCCTAGTCTTATGTAATAATCTGTCGTAAGGAACATCGAAATACTCACATACCATTTTCTGAATCGCATCGATCGTAATCTCTTTGCTGCTGGTCTTCACAAAATTGCGTAAAACCTTCTTAGCCAACTCTACATCAATGTCTTTCTTATTCAAGGAAGACTGTGCCAATAATGAGATCAAAGCACCTTCTAATTCACGCACATTGGTATTGATATTGTATGCCACGTACTTCACCACTTCTTTTGGCATGTCTAAACCATCGTTCTTCATCTTCTTCTCCAAGATCTCGATCCTTGTTTCATAATCAGGAATCTGAAGATCTGCACTCAAGCCCCAACGGAATCTGCTTAATAAACGCTCCTGCATGCCATCCAAATCTTTTGGCGGTTTATCAGAAGTTAATACCAATTGCTTTCCGCTCTGATGTAAGTGGTTGAAAATGGCAAAAAATGCATCCTGACTCTTCTCAGCCCTACTAAAGAACTGCACATCATCAATGATCAACACATCGATCAATTGATAGAAGTGAATAAAGTCGTTAATGGCATTATTTCTACTATGATCCTGAAACTGATTGATGAATTTTTCACTGCTCACATATAAAACCACTTTTCCTGGGTGAATGCGTTTTACTTCATTTCCGATGGATTGTGCCAAATGTGTTTTGCCTAAACCAACTCCACCATAAATCACCAATGGATTAAAAGAATTTCCTCCTGGCTTCTCTGCCACTGTTTTACCAGCTCTGCGAGCAACCCTATTGCAATCACCTTCAATAAAAGAATCGAACGTGTACATATGATTCAATTGAGGATCGATCTGCATTTTCTTTAACCCTGGAATCACAAATGGATTCTTAACAGGATTATCGATCACCAATGGGAAATTCATCTCATTGTTGTTGTATGTTTTCATGTTGCTCGCTGGAATGTCCATTGATCCATTACGACCATTGGTATTTCCACTGTCAACCATAATGCGATATTCTAAACGTGCTTCTTTTCCTAATTCGCGTTTTAAAGTTTTCGCTAATAGGTTTACATAATGCTCTTCTAAGTATTCGTAAAAAAACTGACTCGGAACTTGAATCAATAAAATGTTCGCTTTAAGTTCTACTGGCGTTATTGGTTCGAACCATGTTTTGTAATGTTGCCACTCTACAATGTCCTTAATAATTTTTAAGCAGTTGCTCCAGATTAATTCAGCGTTCTTAGCCATACAAAAATCAACTTAATATAATGAGTTATAGTATTCAATTCCTTACCAAACCTGGTCACATTTCTTTTCAACAAGTTATCCCTTTTATTTTAAATGTGGAAAACTTTAAATAATAATTAAGGGGCTGCAATATGTACACTTTATGTTGAAAAAAAAATTTTTTATTTCGTTGTTTTATTCCCTATTAAAATGGTTTTCGAATTAGGTGTTTTAGTGTTATTATATGTTGAATTTTCATAATCTAATTGACCTAGTTGAATTCCAGCCCAACCTACCTGATTTACGAGCACATCATTTTGCCTTTTATTCCTGTATTTTCTTGGCGTTTCAAAGAATCTATGCGTGTGTCCACCAATAATTAAATCGATGTCATAGCTCTCTTTTGACAAAATTTCGTCACTAATTTTCAAATCTTCGTATTTGTCTCCCAAGTGAGACAAACAAATTATCATGTCGCAGCCTTCTTTTTTTAAAATTTCTGCAGTTCTATTGGCAGCAATGATGGGGTCTTGATACACTGTTTTCTCGTATAGATTTTCAGGTACCAACCCTTGTAATTCGATCCCAATACCGAATACACCAATTTTAGACTTTCCTTTTTTGAAAATTTTATAGGGCATTGTTTTTTGCTCTAAAGCAGTACCCGTAAAATCATAATTACAGATCACAATCGGGAACTTTGCATGCACTAACTGATTGGCAAAATTTTCGATACCTCCATCAAAATCATGATTGCCCATAGTTGCAGCATCATAACCCATCATCGTCATTGCTTTGATCTCTGGTTCCCCTTTATACATATTGAAATAAGGGGTGCCTTGAAAAATATCACCCGCATCTAATAATAATACATGCTCTTTTTCTTTTCTAATAGATGCAATCAATGCTGCTCTTGCGGCAACGCCACCTAATCCCTGATTTCTTGTTCCATCCATCGGAAAAGGTTCTAACCTACTATGTACATCATTCGTATGAAGTATCGTAAAATGCGATGCTTTTGTGGATGCACCAACTATCGAGGGCATCAATGAAGCCGTTAGCACAGCTGCACCAGCTGCAGCTGTTTGTTGTATGAATTTTCTTCTACTAGTTTGCATTGACAACTCTATTTTCAAGATTTGAATCAATTGTTTTTCCTTTTGCGGTGTTTGCGATAGAATAATCCAATAGAGCATCCCGCAACAAATAACCCCTATTCTCCTGTGCAATTCCTTTTAACATACTACAATCACTACCCCCATTTGCTACATAATCAGAATTAGCGATCAAATATTTTGCATTTACATCCAATGGTTTTCCTGCAATCATCACATGTACCGCTTTTTTGTCTTTGATCTCCATCGTTAATCCACTCAATGGCCATCCTCCATCTACAGCAGTTTTATCTAAAAATTGCTGCATCACCGAACCACTGATTTCCTGTAACACAACTAAATTGTCAAAGGGCATGAGTTCATAAATTTGTCCGACCGTCACATTTCCTTTCGCGATATAAGATCGTACACCTCCATAATTCACAAAAGCGGCTACTACTTTCTTACCGAATTTAACTTCTGCCATTTCCTTCATTGCATCAGCCATAAAATTTCCGATCTCAGACTCAGGTTGTTTTTTATACAAACCTTTTTCCGAAATACCGACTACTTTTCCCATTGTTGACTTGAGCTGATTGCCATAAGGCGCAATTAAACGAATCAATGAAGAATCTACAGGAGCTTGTTTATTGACCTGGTATCCTTGATATTGCACAACCGATTGTTGTGGACCAGGCTTACATGAAATTGCAATTAGCAATACTAATGCAATTCCAAATTTTCTGCTTACATACATAAATAAGTGTTACCAGAGAAAGGTACAAATTATCAGTGGATAGATTGTCTATTTTTAGCCGATTTTAAGCTTAGATTTGCCCATTCAAATAAATACAATCATGTCTTACGAAATAACAGGAAAACTAGTAGCTCGATTCGATATCGTGCAAAGAACAGAAACTTTTAAAACACGCGAGTTCGTGATCGAAAAATCAGAAGATATTAATGGTAGAACCATCACTAACTATGTGAAATTCCAGTGCGTACAAGACAAGACCGCCATGGTTGACCGTTTCAATATAGGTGACGATGTAAAAGTGCAATTCAACATCAAGGGAACAAAATGGGTTAAAGAAGGAAAAGAGAACTATATCACCAACCTTGACGCATGGAGAATGGAGACTGTGAAAATTAGTCAGGATACACCCGCAGACACTACTAATTACAATGATATGCCACCTACCCTTGATGCGGTAGATGATCTACCATTTTAATAAAACTACTTTTTTAGGATAAACACCTAACAGTAATACACATGCAAAAAGATCTCAGCCTCAAACTAAAGCCCTCAGAAGCTGCCAACAACGAAACAGTTAAAGATTTTATCGCAAAAAGTCTTGGCTTACTTAATCAACAAGTAACCGGATTTTATCGTGCTAAAGAATCAATCGATGCGCGCAGCAGCAAACAGGTATGGGTCAATCTTGCTGTAAAAGCTTTTATCGATGAACCCTTTGTTCAACGCCCCACACTTCAAATTCATTTTCAAGACGTTTCTAAGTCTGAGAAAAAAGTAGTGATTGTTGGGGCAGGGCCAGCCGGACTTTTCGCAGCCCTTCAACTAATCGAGTTAGGAATACAACCCATACTATTAGAAAGAGGTAAAGACGTTCGTGCAAGAAGAAGAGATCTAGCTGCATTGAACAGAGAAGGCATTGTAAATCCAGAAAGTAATTATTGCTTTGGAGAAGGTGGTGCTGGAACTTATAGCGATGGTAAACTGTATACCAGAAGTTCTAAGCGCGGCGATATCAATCGGATTTTAAATATCTTATACCAATATGGTGCGGAAGAAAATGTATTGTACGAAGCACACCCTCATATTGGCACCAATAAATTACCACATATCATCACTGCCATTCGGCAACAGATCATCGACAGTGGCGGACAATTTCTTTTTGAAAAAAAAGTTACCAATTTTATTATAGAAGCCGATCAAATCAAAACTGTTGAAACAGCTGATGGTAATCGATTTGACGCACATGCAGTGATCCTTGCAACTGGTCATTCTGCCCGCGATATTTTTGAACTATTACACAAAAAAAATATTCTGATCGAGGCAAAACCTTTTGCCCTCGGTGTGCGGATTGAGCATCCTCAATCATTAATTGATCGTATTCAATACCATTGTAACACAAGAGATGAAAACCTGCCTCCTGCTAGTTATGGATTAGTAGAACAAGTAAACGAAAGAGGTGTCTTTAGTTTTTGTATGTGCCCTGGTGGAATTATTGCTCCTGCTGCTACAAGTCCGGGCGAATTGGTTGTGAACGGATGGAGCCCCAGTAAAAGAAATAATCCTTTTGCAAATAGTGGGATGGTGGTACAAGTAGCTATAGAAGATGCTATCGCTTATTTCAAAAAAAATAACCCTGACACAGCTACTTTACAAGACATCAATAATCCATTAATATTGATGCATTTCCAATCTGCTGTTGAACAAGCATGCTTTAAAGCAGGTGGCGGCAAACTAGTAGCTCCTGCACAACGGATGGTTGACTTTACCAATAACAAAATTTCTGAAACACTGCCAGATAATAGTTATTTACCCGGAATCCATTCCACCAACCTTTCTGACGTATTACCCCCTTTCATTCACAAAAGTTTACAAGGTGGATTCAAGGCTTTCGGTAAAAAAATGAATGGCTATTTAACCAATGAGGCAGTGGTAGTTGCTACAGAAAGTAGGACATCATCTCCCGTTCGAATTCCAAGGGATGCAGAAACACTTGCACACCCTCAAATCAAAAACCTATACCCATGTGGCGAAGGCGCTGGTTATGCGGGCGGAATTGTAAGTGCTGCGATGGACGGTGAAAAGTGTGCGCTATTTTGTTCTAAACAACTTGTGTAATTAAAACTCTTCTTTTGTTGCTGCTGCTTTTTTTGCGATCAATTTATCGTTGACGATTAAACCATTTTTATGGTAAAGTTCTAATTCAGCTTTTAGCGATTTTTTATCTGCTTTTGTAAATGCAGCATTAAGATCTTGCAAATTCGGCTTACCCGCATCTACCCATGCAGTGTAATAAAAGTCGGCAATTAAATTAGCAGAAGAGATCAACTGATCATTGATAGAACTTTTCAACGCAACAGCATACGCTTTTGCAAACTCACTGGTATAAGATTTGGAAGGTTTCCCCCTGCGCATCTGAGTGCGGTATTTTTGCTCTTCGGTAAAAGATTTAGTCACCACAATTTCTTGTTGCAACATCACTGGAACCAATGCTGCAGAAACGCGTATGGCGCTCCAGATGGCCTGTTCAGGATGTTCTAAATAAGTTGCTTGATGATTAGAATTCAGTGTATAATTAGCTATCTCGATCTCTGGGATCATCGATTCCCATAAACTATGAATCCCTTTTTGATTAGATAATTGTCCATCATAATTCACAGTAGTATGCAACGGCACATGTGCATCTGATATATAATGTCCAAGATCTGCAGCGTAAAATAGTATGCTGTCTTTATTTTTTTCCCTAAATGCTTCTGTGAGTTTTCCTTTCATATAAATTACATGATAGGGAACATAGCCATATTTCAACAAACTGTCTTTCGTATACTTTTTCACAGCTGCATCCCAATCCAATGGCATGTCATTCACTGCATTGGTGCCGAACATCTCTAAATCAATAAAATGTTTAGTGGCCTCGGTACTATCGGAACTTCGGCGGATATCGGGCCTAGGCGCATCATACACCAGCTTTTCTTTATTTTTAAAAAAGAATGGAGCGATTGATTTTGGCAGTTCATAAATAGCTAATTGCTGCACAGTCTTGTGCCCTAAAAAACCCCAGCTGCTCATTACTAAACAAACACTGAGTAAACAGATAGATATAATAACCTTCTTCATATTCCTTGGGGGGGTAACGTTTGACAGAATCGCGAAATTATAGTTTTCAAAATTCAATCTGTAATAATTATTCAAACGGTACTACTAACAGAGTAGATTTTCTTAATTTAACTGCAGAAACAAATCAAGTATTGATTTGAAAACTAACAACTATGAGTAAAATACTGGAACTAAAAAATTTGAAAAAATATTATGCAACGCAAAAAGCGGTGGATGATATTAGTTTCTCTATCGAAAAGGGAAGCATATTTGGGTTGCTTGGCCCCAATGGTGCCGGAAAAACCACCTTACTTAGAATGATCACTGGCATTTTTTATCCTGATCAGGGAGAGATCATTTTAGACGGGCAACAATTCGACCCCGTAAATGATATCATCAAAATAGGCTATATGCCAGAAGAAAGGGGCCTATATAAAAAAATGAAAATAGGCGACCAGGCCCTTTATCTAGCTCAACTAAAAGGGCTAAGCAAAAGTGAAGCCATGGAAAAGATCAAGTTCTGGTTTAAAAGGCTGGAAATGGAAAGCTGGTGGAACAAAAAAGTGGAGGACCTGAGTAAGGGGATGAGCCAAAAGCTTCAATTTGTAATAACTGTTCTTCATGAACCTAAACTCATCATTCTTGATGAACCTTTCAGTGGACTAGACCCAGTTAATGCGAACCTCATTAAAGATGAAATATATGGACTGGCACAACGTGGATGTACCGTTATTTTTAGCACACATAGGATGGAACAAGTAGAAGAGATCTGTGACCATATTGTATTGGTGAACTTAGGAAAGAAAATTTTGGATGGCACTGTTTCCGGAATTAAACAACAATTCAAAGAAAATATCTATAGTATTAAGGTGCAGGAGATGCCTGCAGATTTGAATAGCGAGGCTTTTACGATTGTTGACCAAACAGCCAATATCCTTACGGTGAAGATCAATGAGGGCAAGAATAGTAACGACGTATTGAAATATTTTATACAACAAAATCTTACTATAGAATCATTCAACGAAGTACTACCTACACTGAACGATATTTTCATCAACCTAGTAGATGGCACTAAGGCAACTACTCGTGCATTTCAACCAATCAACGACTAATCAACTCTTATGAATAAAATACTATTAGTAGCGCGAAGGGAATTTTTAACCCGCGTGCAAAAGAAAACCTTTCTCTTATCTACCATTGGTTTACCCTTGATCATTTTTGTATTCTACGGGATGATCATTTATTTTTCAGTAAAAACAACTGATAATTATAAAATTGCGGTTGCCGATAAAGCAAATATTTTCAATGGTAAGATCGGATCAAATGACAAAGAAGTCATCTTTGATTTTGTACAATCTGATACAGCTGCATTACAGGATGCACTATCAAAGAACACTTATCAAGCATATCTCTTAGTACCTGCAGGATTTACACTGGAAGGAAAAGATTCACTTCAATTCCGCTCTGCAAAATCTGTTGGATTATTGACAAGAGAGAAAATACAAAATAAAATCAATAAGGCTTTAGAAGAAAAGCGCCTCATGGGTTTCAATATCACCAAAGAGCAATTGGATAGTATTCAAAAAGAAAAAGAATATATCCAGTTCTCTTCTGCATCAGGCAAATCCGAAAATGAAACCAAGGTAGGCGTAAGTTATGCGGTGGGCATGATCTCAGGATTTATGATCTATATCATCCTCTTTATTTATGGTACCATGGTTATGAGAGGCGTAATGGAAGAGAAAGTAAGCCGTATCGCTGAAGTAATCATCAGCAGTGTTAAACCGTTTCAATTAATGATGGGTAAGATCTTTGGTATTGGCGCCGTAGGTTTAATTCAATTTCTAATCTGGATCGTACTTGTCTTTGGTATTCAATTTGCCATCGCGCTCCTATTCCCTTCATTAGTTCAATCAATGCAAGGGCAACCCATTCAACCTGCTGGCATGCAAGCGGCACAAGCGGTTCAAGAAAGTGGCGCTATGTCTGGTGCAATGAAAGGCTTAAGTACAATCAATTTCCCATTGATCATAGGTTGCTTTATCTTTTATTTCATTGGCGGTTATCTACTTTATTCTTCTTTGTTCGCTGCTGTAGGTAGTGCAGTAAATGAAGATCCACAAGACGCACAGAGTTTATTATTACCGATTACTATGCCGATCATTTTTGCAATTGTGATTATGATGAAAGCCGTAAACGACCCCAATAGTGGAATCGCAATCTTCGGAAGTCTATTCCCTCTTACATCACCAATCGTAATGATGGCAAGGGTTGCATACGGAGTTCCTGATGGCGTAACACTCTTACAACTTATCTTAAGTATGTTATTCTTAATCCTAGGATTCTTAGGAACAACCTGGCTAGCAGCAAAAATCTACAGAACAGGAATTTTACTTTATGGAAAGAAAATTACGTGGAAAGTGATGTGGACTTGGGCATGGAAGAAGAATTAGAAATAAGTGAAGAGTGAAGAGATAAAAGTGAAGAGAGGTTGGTAAGTTAAATAGTTAAAAGTGTGTGAGACAGTGTTAAAATTCTCATCACTTAAAATCTTTCTAACCACTCTTCACTCTTATCTTTTATCTTTTATCTACTTCTTACCTAGATCATTTATTGAAGTGAAATTCTAACATTCACCCCCGCCCTTGTTGTTGTCATTGGCGCTGAAGTTGAGATGTATGGAACTACCTTGCGTTGATCGAAGAAAAATTTAATATTGATTCTGTTATTGATCACATAATCTACTGCGGGTTGAATAACTACTTCTTTTTGTCCGCCTGTACCATAGGCATTACTTTGATCTAAGCGACTATTACTAGTAGCCACATCCCTTACAGAAAGGTCTAGTTTCAAATTCAGATCGTTATTCAATTTCTTTCCTTTCATGCCTGGCAATTTAAATGGCAGGTTCACACCACGTTTACGCCAAGCCCCACCAAACGTCCATTCTGTACTTCTGCTTTCACTCAATTGATAATCGATCAAGCTCATACTCAGTGTTCTGCTTTTTTTGTACTCGAATTTAAGGGTGAGTTTTTTATTGGTGGTTACTTCAATTCCAAACAATGGCACAAACTGTTCTTGCATGGTAATATTCGGAACCAAGAAATAAGGTATAAAGTTTCCACTCACAGTATCAATGAAAGAAGGAGCGCCGAGTCTGAAAGGATCGCGATACAATAGTGCACTGGTAAAACTATTCATACTCAATGTACCATTATAGCCATGTGTTAAAGTTATCGCACTGAAGATCGATGCCAAAGCTGGGATCTTCGTTAAACCCGTATAAGTTGCTCTCCAATTGGGTTTAGGCATCACCCCACTAAATGGATTGGAACGAATATTAGAATTCGATTGATTGATCAATCCAATACTACGGGGATCTTTTCCAGTATAAGCGGCAAAGAAGGCAGGCAATATAACGTCCTGAGAATATCGTCCATATCCTTTGGCATAACCATCATTGGTAAATTTATCACTTGCAGGAAGTGACTGCCAATATGGATTCGCATTTGCTACCCTACTCGAAATAATGATCCTGTTTGCTTCAAAAGTTTTAAAGGTTTCGGAAACCTCATTCGGATTTTGTTTTCCAAATAAGGTATTAAATGCAATATAGGAAACGCTGAAACCACCACCCGACAATGGATTCAAGTGTTCTGCTCTACCGAAACCTGAAGTGTCTTTAAATAATTCGGTATACTCTTTGGTAAACGACTTATCTAAATTAACATCAATGATCAATTCCCTGATCGGCTCTATTTGTGCTGTGATACTAAATCTTTGTTCAAAGTTTTGTCGATATAAATAGTTGAACGTGCTGTCTTTTGAAAGTAGGCCCTGATTATATTTATGGTTCAACCAACTAGTATCGGGTTGGCGACCAAACACATAATCCAAACCTGGTTGCATACTGTTCCAATTCTGACCCAACGCCTTGCTACTATCCATATATCCTGGAACCCTGCTGCGGAAATTTGCAGAATAATTCAATTGCACGGTTTTCACCATTGTAATGAATTTGCCAAAACCTCGTTCAAACCCATTCAATTCAATTGGTTGATTGGCTTTCGCCATTTTCTGCGCGGTTCGTTCGTCTCTTTTTTGCTGCCTCCATTTTTCTAGGGCATCTTTTCTTGTTTGTCCGGTTAATCCACGCAATGCTTCTTCTTTAGTAGGGATCGCATAACCCAAACTATTTTGTTGAGATGTTTTCACATCTGTACCATTCAACATTTTATTCTTACCCTTTCCACTTTTCGCATCCACTGAATTAGGTGATGCTTTAGGTTGTGGCATTGGAATATTATCTATAGCACGTAACCATTTTGATTTGGCGTAGAGATTACCAAAACTAAATTGGGTATTCAAATTGTTTTCCTGAGAATTCTCGATCGTATTTCCTAAGTTAATAGCAACCCTACTCGCGCCAATCCAATTATAAGAAGTGGCAAAACTATACCTAGCACTGATCCAATCCGTAATAGGCAATTTAGACAATGGGATATCCCAGTTTAAAGATGCACGTTGTTGATATAAAGTGTTTCTACCGCCATTTATGAAATTGCCTCTTACACTATCGCGTTTATCCTTCGTATCAATTCTTCCAGCAGGCTCATCAACCCTTGCATTATTTGTTGCAGTAAAATTAAAATTTAATCTTCTTGCCAAATCCCACTGCATATTATAGAAACGATCGAAAGTGAAATACTTATCATAAGTAGTATCCACACGATCTACTTTGTTATCGTATGTATTCACAATACGCGGAACATATTCTCCAAACTGGCGATTCACATCAGCCCTAAAACTCAATAATGATGGATGCAGATTAAAATTCACATCTTTTAACCAAGACAACCAAGCAGTCTTACTCTTGATCAATTTTTTTAATGGTTCAATAAATTTACTCTGACCAATATAGGTATAGCCCAATCCGCCACGGTGTCTGGTGATTTTATTTTCTAAAATTACTGGGCTCGTTTGTTCGGTTTGTGTATATGAATAACTAAGATCAAAATTGCTCAGTTTTAATAACCCAGTTTTTGTTCCGGAAGGTGCTACGCGCACATTCGTAAAGTTGATGGTCTTAATGGTAGTTCGATCTACCGCTGCATTTTTAATAGAGTCGCGTTTAGTAGGATTACTCATTAGCTTCTCAGAATAAAGAATGTCTTTATCATAAGGATCATATTGAGGAGTCCTTAAAGTTTGACTGATACTTGCATAAACAGGCATACTAATTTTTGCTTTCTTAGGCAATAATTTTCCAGCATTAATACTTGCCGCCGCATCAAACTGTACTAAATTATCGCGTGCTCTTTCGTTCACCCTTTGTTCAATAGTTCCAAAACCCTGCGTATGTGTATTAGCAGAAACAGAAACTGTTCCTAAATCTGCCAAAGTAAAATCTACCCTACCCAATGCAGCCCAGCCGCCGTGTTCATCTATTTCTGATAAACGCAATTCATTTATCCAAACTTCAGTATTCTGTATTGGCCCATCAATTTTATAAGGGTTCTCTACAGCAATCAAGAATCCGCGAACTTCTCCTAAATTGGGATTACCCATAATGGAATAAGTTTTATTGCCCAAAATTTCTCGGTAAATATTATTCAATGGTGCCCCTACTGTATTTCTTCTAAGTTTCAAATCAATCAGATCGCGCAAACTAAAGTCGAGATTATTATCTCCTGGCCACACTGCTAATTCTTGACCCTTCGCATAAATTCCAGGAGGCGTTACATTCAGTGGTATTTTTATTTCATAATAGTTATTCAAGAAGTCTTGTCCAATCCTAATCACCGCATTGATCTCGCCATTCTTCACTGGCCTTTGTCCGGTCACAGACTCAGCATGAATAAACATGGAAAGTTTACCAAACTGACGCATATCCAAATTCATGGTTTTAAAAATGGCGCGTGCATCACCAGAAAATAAATTTCGAGCTTGCAAACTAATACTTTGCTCGTTTTGTAAAAGGTTTACTCCATTGTTACTCAATTGTTGAACACGTTCAATACCTGGAGGAATTAAATAGTTAACTGGCTGACGGCTACTATTTTCTTCTAAGTTTACTGAAAGTGTATTAAAAGTGGTTCCGTTTGAATTATTGATTGGCGTATAACTTCCAGTAGTATCCAAATTATAAGTAAACTGTCTCCACTGATTACGAACCAAATTCAAACTAGCAAAACGCAAAACCACAGAATCATCAAAGTCTGTTAAATACATCCTTGCAAAACGGATAGATTTGAAATCCGGGATACCACCCACCCTGCTGCTATAATCTTTAATAGGAACTCTAAACAGGTACCAATCTTCCTGACGAACCACACCATCTGCAGAATTAACAGTTACCCTTTTTTTATCGGTGATATATTTTGTGATGCCAACATCCATTCCTGGTTTTAGATCGATCTGGTATTCGTAGTAGGCTTCTGTTTCATTTAGTGTATTATCTCTATTCAAATCTTCATTATCTGGATAGAGTGTTGCAGCAGAAGTAAATAAACCATTCGTAGTAGCAATAGGTGAATTGCCTTGAGGATTATTAAAATCTTTATAACGACCCAATATGCCGGTACCCGCTGCATCAAAACTTGGATCACGATACCATTTATAATCGTCGTTGGCAGGATCCACTAAAGTCCTCTGATAGACAGGAGAGCCAGTACCAAAATTATTCGCAAGTCGATCTAGAATATATCCTTTTTTTCTAACCTCGGCTGCATCATCTAATCCGTCTAAACCCACATCCTGGAAAGGGCGGTCTGCAGGATCATTACTAAACGCTTGTGTGATTTGTATAGGATTCACAGGTGTTTTACCCCAAGTATTACTGCTATCTACAGCGGCTTTGATATTGGGTGTGTTCATTCCATTTTCATAGAATCGTTTTCCGTCTTTTAAAATGTCTTCACTAACATTACCAAAGTTTAAGAATAATTTACCGCCCTTGCTATTCGGAGTTTTTATAAAAGGATTTTGCACCCAAAACTCAGCGAACTCCACATTACCTGTTTCGAAATCTGTTTGATCTATTGAGCGCATCACACCACCCCATCTACTAGCCGGGTTAGTTAATTTTCCATTTGCATCAATGGCTGTTTTTCTAGTTTCAAAATTGTACGGACCTTTTTCTTTTGGATAAAAAGCTAAGTCGAATGTGGATGCTTGTACGTCTGTTATATTAGTCGTACGCTGTGGAAATAATTCGTTGGTATAAACCTGTCTTACCCTTGGATCACTTAGTTCAGCGAGGTTGCGGCGCAATGGGTTATTCGGACTATTCTTATCCTGTAAATTTGGTTCGATATTATACCAAGCCAATTTCGCACGATTAAAATTATAATCAATTGAATCGTTTAGTGTTGCTTCTGGGAATTTTGTATTACCCTGTGGTGTAGAAGCTAATGCCCAAGACACAAACGGAAAGCGCAGATCGATACTAGTTTTAGAAGATTCAAAATCGTCAATGTACACTAACCCTTGTTCACCCTTCCCTATTTGTGGTGGGTGCCCGGGTTGCAAGTAAGCTGCTTCACCATATGCTGTTACAAAAGATTTAGCTTTGGTAGTATAATTAGGCAAACGATTTAAAAATCTAGTTAAGCCAGGCCATTCAGACTTGTAACTAAAGTCAAATCCATACATGGTATTTCTAATGGGATCTTCACCATATCCCATTTTAGTAAAGAAGGGTCTTTCTCCTAAACGCATGACAGAAGCACCAATGTTGAATTTTTTACTGGCGAGATAATCTAAACGCAATGCTGCAAATCCTCTTTGCTGCATCCCAAAACCAGAGTTGTTTTCGAATGAAACTTTTACTGGAACATTCGAATTCAAAATGGCTTGATTCAGAATTTTTACTTTACCTAAATTATAATCCACCACATAATCTGCACCTTCCCGAAGTATTTGCCCGCCCGCAGTAACAGAGACTGATCCTGGTGGTACATTAAATGTATTCAAATCAATTTCTGAACCACCCGTGCTCTTCACAGTTCCTTGCATCACAAATCGATTCACATTCATATAAGTTTGTGCGATGGCTTTGATAGAATCGTACAAAGCATAAAACACATACTTCTTTTTAATGGCAGGAGACATCCCTGTAAATGCTAATGCCTCTAAGTCTCTACCAAATGGCTCCAATACAGGAAACACTACCCTGCCCAATTGAGGAAGAATAGTGAAACCTTCCACGAAGTCAAATACACCATCAGGCTGTGGATCGTTCCTACTATTTAATCGATCTAAATTTAAAATTTTCAACAAAGGCTGACCATCAACTGATGCAGCTGTTTCAGGTAAATATCTTTTCAATCCGCCACTCGGTTCTTCGTATAAAACGTTTAGATTAAAACCTTCTCTCTGAATTCCTCCAAACATATCAAGAGAGTAAACGTTTTTCATCATCAACCCCCATAAAGGCAATTGAATTCTTTGTGAAGTGGCCTTCAACAATTTTAACATCAAAACTTTTTGAACGCCTTTTGTTGAATCGAGTGCTACGTCTTGCGAAAATTCACCCACTTGAAATACCTTACCATTGTAGGTGTACTGATACGCTACGGCCAAAACTTCATCTGATTGCAATTGGCTATTCACGGAAAGAAATCCTACTTGAGGATTAAAGTAATATTCGTTCGTCGTTAATTTTCTCGCAAATGTTTTTTCGTAATCATCAACAGGTCTCAATCCTTTTGCATACAACAAACTATTTATAAGAGAAGGATTTCTTGCGCTTGGATTATTTACTAAAGAGCTATACAAATTATTGGCACCATTAAAAGGTAGCGGATTACTTGTGTTGGATTGGATCACTGGGTTATACGGACTAGGCTCACCCAAATCCATAAAACCAACTATGTCTCTCGCATCGGTGGTAGCTCCGTTTCTATTGGTTACCCAAACTTCTATCCGTTGAATCGTTGCCATTGAATTAACAACGGGTAGATTCTTCATTGTTTTATTGAAATTGCTTCTGAAGAATTGTGCTAACAAGAAGTGTCTGTTCTCTTCATAGTCATCCAATCTCTTTTGAAATGTTTGCATGGCAGCTCCACCTTGCAAACCGATGGATTGTTTTTGTGATCGTTGATTAGCGATTGCTCCGGTCACATACAATTTTCCAAATTGTACTTGTGCTTTGATACCAAATAAATTTTGTGTACTTGGTATGAGTGTTCCTTTTGATTGATAGGAAATATTCCCGGCTTCAATACTCTTGATCACTTCATCATCCTTACCCTTATAATCGAGTTTGATTTGATTATCAAAACCTAGATTTGATTGTGTATTATAGTTGAGGGGAAATTTTAGTTTGTCGCCAATATTTGCATTCACAGCAATATTCGCATTCATGTCAAAATCAAAACCACCATTTTTTCTGGCACGTTCAGGAAGTGTTGGGTTTTTAATATTCTGTCCTTGATAGCCCGCCATCACATTCACTTCTCCACTTGGTCTGATATCAACTTTCATTCCCTTATCGGTAACACCAAAGATTCGATCAAACAAACTGGTATGCACTTTCATCGGCGGACGCATGGTCTTTTGATTCAGTGCTGATAATGCGTCTGCACGTTTTTTGAAATAATCCGATTCTGATTGTCTTGATTTGATTTTCCAAAACTCGTCGAAACTTAAAGTAGTTGGAGAGCGATAGATCTTATTCCCAATTTTTTCAACGATCACATATTGTTGTGTCTTGGGATCGTATTCAATAGTTTGTTTGATCAAACTAGTATCTCTGATAGCAAATGGATTCTTATTGTAATTAGAAAATCCATCTGACCTTCTGTCGGTGATAGCATAGTGTACACTATCCTTTTTCTGGGCCATGATCGGCATGCCAGATAAAAGGAATAATACAACACCCATTACAGTTGCTAAAAACTTCAAGACAGTTTCATTGGTTAAGTAGAACTTGGGTAATAGGCTATAAATTTTTTAGTGCTTGTTTAATGATATCTTCCAGACTTGCATCTGCTGTAATATTGTTCATTGTTTTTTTAACTGCTTGCTCTGCCATCGGTTTTCCAATTCCTAAAGCTATAAGCGCATACACTGCATCCGTATCAATGGTTGCAATCACAGAATTGTTTCCACCAGCTGAATCAAAAGAATGTTTACCTAGTTTGTCTCTCAATTCTACAATCAACCGTTCAGCCGATTTCTTACCAATTCCCTTAATGCTTTCTAATTGTTTGGTATTCCCCTGAATAATTGCTTTTGCAATTTCATCAGGACGCATCCCCGACAACATCATTCTGGCTGTTGATGCACCCACTCCAGAAACACTGATCAGTTGCATAAACATTTCTTTCTCATATTTGTAAATAAGTAAATAGTAACCCACTATCTTTTGTACTGATAGCCGAATACGTATTCAAACTTATTTGCAGGTCATAACCAACGCCATTTACATCTACAACAACTCGAGTTGTTGTTTTAAACACAAATTGACCTCTTACAAATGCAATCATAACTCTCTCAAAAATAGGGTAAAATTGCCTTTCTAAGGCATATTTAAAGAACAGATTTATAACTGTTTCGGCCCTTTCGGATGCTATTTGAAGCATTTTACACAAAGTTTCTTGATATTTGCGCCAGATTTATAAAAGATATGACGAAAATTATAGCAGCAATTACAGCAGTAGGTGGATATGTTCCAGAGACAAAATTGACCAATTTCGACCTTGAAAAAATGGTGGAAACCAATGATGAGTGGATTAGAAGTCGTACTGGCATTTCTGAACGCCGCATTTTAAAAGAACCAGGAAAGGGCAGTAGTGATATGGCTGTTCCTGCAATTGAAGAGATTTTACGAAAGAAGAATCTTGATCCAAAAGAGATCGACTGTATCATCTGTGCTACAGTTACACCAGATATGGTATTCCCAGCAACTGCCAATATTATTGCCGACAAGATTGGGGCAACCAATGCTTGGGGTTATGATCTAAGTGCAGCATGTAGCGGATTTTTATTCGCTTTGAGCTCTGGAGCTATGTATATCGAGAGTGGAAGATTTAAAAAAGTATTGGTAGTGGGCGTTGATAAAATGAGTGCTATTGTGGATTATACTGATCGTGCCACTTGTATTATTTTTGGTGATGGCGCGGGTGCAGTTTTATTAGAACCAAGTACCGATGGTTTAGGTATTCAGGATAGCATTTTAAAAAGCGATGGAAGCGGACGACATTATTTGCACATGAAAGCTGGTGGATCAGTAAAACCCGCTACAGCCGAAACAGTTGCTGCAAGAGAACATTTCGCCTACCAAGAAGGTCAGGCAGTTTTCAAATTTGCCGTAAAAGGCATGGCCGATGTAAGTGCTGAATTATTAGAACGAAACAATTTAACTGGCGATGATATTGCATGGTTGGTACCACACCAAGCAAACCTACGCATCATTGATGCAACAGCTAACCGCATGGGCTTAGCAAAAGAAAAAGTAATGATCAATATTCAGAAATACGGCAACACAACTGCGGCTACCCTGCCTTTGTGTTTGTGGGATTGGGAAAGTCAATTGAATAAAGGCGATAAGATTGTGCTTGCAGCTTTTGGAGGAGGATTCACCTGGGGAGCAACGTTGCTAACCTGGGCATATTAAAAGTTCTAACAAGGTCTTATAAAACTTCCAAGTTTTGATTTAATTGACGAGTTTTTAGTGAAGAGATAAAAGATAAAAGTGAAAAATGGAGATTCAATCAGATCAATTGTTACCAATGAGTAAAAAAATACCACTTACCGGCATTAGTTCTGTAGCGATACATACAAGCGGCCATAATAACGCAGAATACGCACATATCACACCCATTTTTGCTACTTCAACTTTTACATTTGATGATGCAGAATCTGGAATGGAACGATATTCAGGTAAGGATAAAACCAGAATTTATAGTCGCTGGGGCAACCCAACATTCACTGCTGCAGAAGAAACAATAGCCGCTTTAGAATCTTTCGGCATCACTAATGAAGATGGAACAGCTTTACAACTAAAAGCACTTTTACATTCAAGCGGACAAGCAGCGATGACCACCATGTTCATGAGTAATCTGAAAGCGGGCGATACAGTGCTATCACATTTTGCTTTATATGGAGGTACCAATGAATTGTTTAAATCAGTATTGGCACAAGCAGGTGTCAACGCCATTATCATTGACATGCGCGATTTAAATGCGGTGGAAGATGTGATCAAAAGCGACTCGAGTATTAAACTCATTCACCTTGAAACACCTGCCAACCCTACTTTGCAGTGTATCGACATTGCAGGTATTTCTGTACTAGCAAAAAAATACGGAGCAATACTTACTGTTGACAATACTTTCGCTACGCCTTATTTACAACAACCATTTAAATACGGCGCTGATTTTGTATTTCATTCTACTACAAAATTTTTAAACGGACACGGCACTGCCATTGGTGGCGTTTTGTTAGGGAAAGATTTGGAAAAAATGAATACCACTGTTTGGAAATGGCATACACTCATGGGCGGTAATAGCAATGCATTCGATGCATTTTTATTATCACAGGGAATGAAAACTTTGGAGATCAGAATGGATCGCCATTGTAGCAACGCGATGGAGGTTGCACATTTTTTAGAAAAACATGCAGCCGTTCAAAAAGTAAATTACAACGGACTCAGTTCACACCCTGATTACGCAGTAGCTCAAAAACAAATGCGTCATCCTGGAGCTTTGATGAGCTTTGAATTAAAGGGCGGATTGCAAGCTGGTAAAGACTTTATAGATAAACTCAATATGTGTGTACGGGCAGTTTCATTGGGCACACTAGATACTTTGATTTCTCACCCTGCAAGTATGACGCATTCTGGATTAACACCTGAAGAAAGGCAGAAATACGGCATCACAGACGGACTTATTAGAATGAGTGTAGGTATCGAAAATCTCCAAGATATTTTGAACGATCTGGATCAGTCGTTGGTTGACTAAGCTTCGTTTATCAAAATCATGCATTCAAAAAGCATTTTATTATTATATTGTATGGGCCTTTAAAAGCCACACACCATGATAAAAAAACTGTTATTAGCTAGCATTATGCTTGCTGTATTTGTATTCGCAAATGCTCAAAAGAAAAATAAACCTATTTCAAAAGCCGACCCCTTTGCTGGTCTGGATACTACTTTCGAAAGAATTTTGAGCGATTGGCATGCTGCTGGTTTTGCTGTTGCAGTAGTAGAAAAAGACAAAGTGATCTATGCCAAAGGATTTGGCTATCGCGATCTTGAAAATAAAATTCCTGTAACACCGAATACGCTGTTTGCTATCGGTAGTTGTACCAAGGCCTTTACCGCATCTATTTTAGGCATCCTTCAAAAAGATGGCAAACTGGAATTGAATAAACCGGTAAGAAACTATTTGCCTGAGCTGAAGTTTTTTAACGACAATATGAATAATCAGATCCAGTTAGTAGATATGATGTCGCATAGAACAGGACTTCCTAGACACGACTATTCTTGGTATGCATTTCCGAGTTCCTCTAGAGATAGTTTAATGAAAAGGATCCAGTACATGGAACCATCTTATGGGTTAAGGGAAAAATGGCAATACAATAATTTCATGTTCCTCCTTCAGGGTATGGTTGCTGAAAAAATCACTGGCACAAGTTGGGAAAATAATGTACAAGAAAAAATATTCAAACCACTCGGAATGAATAGCTCGAATTTTTCAATAACAGACCTTCAAAAAAATAAAGATGCTTCTCTTGGTTATGGATTAAAAAAAGATAGCATCATTAAAAAATTAGATTACTATAATATCAATGCAATGGGACCAGCGGGTAGCATTAATAGTAATGTACTTGATATGGCCAATTGGGTGAGTACCTGGATCAATGGCGGAAAATTCAATGGCAAAGAAATAATTCCTGCAGGCTATATGAATGAAGCAATGGGCGCTCAAATGGTTGTAGGCACTGGGCTTCCAACAAAAGAAAGACCCGATGTATTCTTTTCGAATTATGGATTTGGATGGATGCTTGCTTCTTATAAAGGACATTTTCGTGTAGAACACGGCGGCAATATTGATGGTTTCTCAGCTAGCACATGCTTCTTCCCTTCTGATAGTGTTGGAATCATTGTACTAACTAATCAAAATGGCTCTTCTATGCCTTCCATTATTAGAAATACAATCGCAGATAGGATTTTAAAATTGCCTTATTTCGACTGGAACGAAGATTTAAAAAAATCTGTTGCAAAAGCTAAATTGGCAGAAAAAGAAGGACAGAAAAGTAAAGTAAGTAACCAGAAACTAAACACACATCCTTCACACCCATTAAAAGATTATGAAGGTTTATACAATCACCCTGGCTATGGCACATTTGAAGTATCTCTTAGAAACGATTCTCTGATCTGTTATATGGGTAAAGATGTATTATGGTTAAAAAATTACCACTACGATATTTTTGAGCCATTTGATATTGATCCAAAAGATGGAATTGATACAACAGATAGAAGTCCAACACGTGTTGCATTTCAAATGAACGAAGCAGGAGATATTAATGGAATTAAAATAGCTCTAGAGCCAACACTTCCTGAACTAAAATTTGATAAAACACCTAAACCGAAAGAAATCACAGTTGATGATCTAAAAAAATATATTGGCGAATATGATTTAGCAGGTGCCGCACTAGTAAAAGTCTATATCAAAAACAATAAGACCTTATTTGTTTTTGTACCCGGACAACCAGAATATGAATTAGTAGCAGTAGAAAAAGATAAATTCAGTTTGAAAGTTTTAAATGGGTATTTTGTACAATTCGATCTTACCGATAAAGGGGTTTCCACAGGTTTAACTTTCATACAACCCAATGGAAATTTTAAAGCTAAAAAGAAATAATAGTTCCATTCAAAATCAAAAATAAAATTATGCGCCATCTCATTTGTTTAATCTTGGTTTGTGCAACAATCACTTCTTGCTCAACCAAACAATACGATACCATCATTCGCAATGGACTGGTCTATGATGGTAATGGAGGCGAACCTATCAAAACAGATATCGCCATTCAAAATGATACCATCGCTTTTATTGGCGACTTATCAAAAGCAACAGCCAAAAATGAAGTGGATGCAACAGGATTAGCAATTGCTCCTGGTTTCATCAATATGATGGGGCATTCAGAAGAGTCTTTATTTCAGGATGGCAGAGCGCAGAGTGATATCAGACAAGGCGTTACTACAGAGATTTTTGGAGAGCTCAGTTTTGGTCCGCTGAATGCAAAAATGAAAAAAGAATTACAAGAAGGTCAGGCCGATATCAAATACAAAGTTGAATGGAACACACTTGGCGAATACATGCAGGTGCTAGAGAAGAAAGGGATTGCCCCAAATATTGCAACCTTTGTGGGTAGTGGCGCAGTAAGACAATATGTAATTGGTGAAGCTAATGTAGCACCTACTCCAGCTCAACTTGATAGTATGAAATTATTGGTTGGTCAAGCTATGCAAGAAGGAGCACTTGGTTTAACCAATGCACTCATTTATCCTGTTGACTTTTTTGCAAAAACAGATGAATTAATTGCACTTGCAAAAGTAGCTTCAAAATATGGTGGTACTTATTCTAGTCATATGCGCAGCGAAGGCAATCATTTATTGGAAGCTGTAGAAGAATTAATGACCATTTCAAAAGAAGCCAATATTCCTGCTGAAATTTTTCACTTGAAGGCAGCAGGAAAAAACAACTGGTCTAAAATGGATTCAGTGATTAAACGTGTAGAACGTGCGAGAAAAGAAGGAATGGATATTACTGCAGATATGTACACTTATTTAGCTGGTGCTACAGGAATGACATCTGCCTTTCCTCCTACCCTTCAGGATGGCGGATTTGGCAAGCTCCGGGAAAGATTACAAGATCCAAAAATTCGTAAGGAAATGGCCATCGCTATGAACACCAATGCGCAGGATTGGGAGAACTTGTACAATGGCGCTGGTGGTGCAGAACACGTACTGCTATTGGGTTTTAAACAAGACAGTTTAAAAAAATATACGGGCAAAACTTTAGCAGAAGTTGCAAAGATTCGTAATAAATCAGCTGAAGAAACTGCGATGGATTTGATCATTCAAGATAGTACAAGAGTTGGTGTTGCTTATTTTTTAATGAATGAAGACAATGTAAAAAAACAAGTAGCATTGCCATGGGTGAGTTTTGGAAGCGATGAAGGTTCTTATACCACTGAAGGTGTTTTCCTAAAATCAAATGCACACCCAAGAGCTTATGGTAATTTTACAAGAGTAACGGGACATTATGTACGCGATGAAAAAGTTTTGACGCTACAAGCGGCAATTCAAAAACTTGCGAACGTTCCTGCGAAGCACTTGAAATTGCAAAAGCGTGGAGAATTAAAAACTGGCTATTATGCTGATATCATTGTTTTTGATCCGGCAAAACTAAAAGACAATTCTACTTACGAAAAACCGCATCAATATTCAGATGGTATGGTTGATGTATTTGTAAATGGTATAGGCGTATTTAAAAATGGAGAACCAACTGGTGCCGCAGCAGGAAGATTTGTAAAAGGCCCAGGATATAAAAAATAGAGCAGGATTTATGGAAATAAATATTAGAAGAGCAGAACGAAAAGATTGTGTTCGAATCATGGAATTGATTCAAGAACTGGCAGTTTTTGAAAAAGCGCCTCAGGAAGTTACCGTTACACTATCTCATTTTGAAGAAAGTGGTTTTGGCGCAAACCCAGTATGGTGGGCATTTGTAGCAGAAGCAGATGGTATAGTGCAAGCATTCGCATTATATTATATCCGATACAGTACTTGGAAAGGGCAGCGTATGTATTTAGAAGACATTCTTGTTACAGAAGCTATGCGTGGCAAAAAATTAGGGCAATTATTATTCGATCAACTCATCATTGAAGCAAAAGAAAAACAACTACATGGTATTTGTTGGCAGGTGCTTGACTGGAATGAACCAGCTATCCACTTTTACAAAAAATACAATGCTCATTTCGATGGCGAGTGGATCAATTGCAGCATTAGCTAAATATCCCATTGGCTAATGTATATTGGATGAATGAAGCTTTAGCTAACACCATCAACAATAGCTTCGCGATGAATTTTTTGTACTAAGCCTTGTAAAACTTTACCCGGACCAACTTCGGTAAAATGTGATGCTCCATCAGCAACCATTGCTTGAACTGATTGAGTCCATCTAACAGCTCCTGTTAATTGATCAATCAAATTTTGTTTGATTGCTGAAGGGTCGGTGACTGCTTTAGCAACAACGTTTTGATAAACTGGACAAATCGGATTATTAAAATGTGTTGCTTCAATCGCAGCCGCTAATTCTTCTTTCGCAGGTGCCATTAAGGGTGAGTGAAAAGCTCCGCCAACAGGTAATACCAATGCTCTTTTTGCACCAGCAGCTTTCATTCTTTCACAGGCAATTTCAATGCCTTTCAAGGAACCACTGATCACTAACTGACCAGGGCAATTATAATTTGCAGCAACCACTACCTCTCCTGTTTCAGCAGTAATGGCAGCACAGATCTCTTCAACTTTATCATCAGCTAGAGCCAAAACTGCAGCCATGGTAGAAGGTTGTATTTCGCAAGCTTTCTGCATGGCTTGAGCACGAATGCTAACAAGCTTCAGTGCATCTTCAAAATGTAAGACATGGTTGGCAACCAATGCAGAGAATTCACCAAGGCTATGTCCAGCCACCAAAGAAGGTCGTTTGCTTTTTCAAATAGGATTTTAGCAGTTGGATGGCTATCATACAATTGCTTTCCCATTCCAATAAACTGACTTCCTTGACCAGGAAACAAATAGGCGTGCTTATTCATAACATTCAATTTCAGGCGGCTAAAATAAATAAAAAAGCCTGATAAAATTTATCAGGCTTGATTGTATCGAAAGTTTTATTAAAATTCTGATTTGATTTCTAGATAACGAAGGAACTCGTTATGCGTTTTGTCTTCTTTGAATTTACCACCATAATAAGCAGTAATAGTAGAAGAAGTATCATCTTCCACACCTCTACTTGCTACACATAAATGCTTGGCATCGATTAAAACGGCTACGTCTTCTGTACCCAATACTTTCTGTAGTTGTTTTCCGATCTGCATCGTCAAACGCTCTTGTACTTGTGGACGTTTAGCGAAGTACTGTACCAATCTGTTCAACTTGCTCAAACCAACTACAGTGCCATTACTGATATAAGCCACGTGTGCCTTTCCAATGATGGGAACAAAATGGTGCTCGCAATTGCTGTAAAAAGAAATGTTCTTTTCAACCAGCATTTCGTTGTACTTGTATTTGTTTTCGAACATAGCCATTACAGGCATATTCGCTGGATTTAATCCACTGAAAATTTCTTTTACATACATTTTTGCAACCCTACGAGGTGTGCCTTTTAAGCTATCATCATTCAGGTCAAGGCCTAGTGTTTCCATGATGGCAGTAAAATGTTGTTCAATTTTTTCTACCTTCTCATCATCTGATAAATCAAATGCATCTTTGCGCATGGGCGTATCAACTGAAGTGCTAACATGGTTATCGCCCATATCATCAATCATTAGATCGCTCAACTCTATTTTGTCTCCGTTAAGCCGGATATTCAACAAAGTTTCTTTCTGTTTCATACAATGTTATTTTTAGTTCTAAACCCGCATCCAACTTCGCTCTCAACAAATCATAAATCACGATCGCAATATTTTCTGCAGTGGGATTTACAGTTGCAAATTCTTTGGTGTCGAGGTTTAAATTTTTATGATCAAATTTATCAAGTACCTGTTCTTTAACCAGAGTGCTTAATAGTTTCATATCTAACACATAACCAGTGTTAGGGTTCACTTCACCAACCACTTTAACAATTAAATCATAATTGTGCCCGTGGTAGTGATCGTTATTACAAAGACCAAATACAGATTTGTTCTCCTCAATAGTCCAGTTAGGATTATTCAGACGATGCGCTGCATTAAAATGCTCTTTACGATATACGGCAACTTTCTTGCTCAATGGTTATGTTTATAAATAATAATTAAACTAATTTTTTCATGGCACTGTTTCAGAAGTGTGCTGATCAAGTGGCCAATCATTAAAGAAGCTTTCCAAAAATCCTACCTATTTCGCAAACAATTTATCCTTACTAACTTACTGCGAAGATACATACGAGAATATTAACCAATAGGTTTCTATTTTGTTTAAAAAATCACAAAATTGTTTAAACAGTCCATCCACCCCCGCTTGAAAAAAAAATTTACCCTTTCTTAGGTGCCCCAGCTTGAAAGCTGGGGTTAACGTATTTCTAAAGATGAAGGCAGCCCAGCCGAGTGCCCTTCCTCACTCCTCACTCCTCACTCCTCACTTCTTCTTCCTCCTCTCTTCACTTTTATCTTTTATCTTCTTCTTTTATCTTCTTCTTTTATCCAAAGTATTCTACGTAAATGCGTGCCGTCTCATACAACTTAACACAATGTAAATGAACATCTTGTGGAAGATGTGGCGCCAATTGCTGCCAAATAGCGATGGCAAGGTTTTCGGTACTACACATTTTGTCTTGCATAAATGGCACGTCTAAATTCAAGTTTTTATGGTCCAGTGGCTCAATCACATGCGTCTTCATAAGTTTACTTAACTTCTTCACATCAAATACAAAGCCAGTATCAGGATCAGGATTGCCCTTAATGGTAACATATAGGTCGAAATTATGGCCATGCCAGTTCTCATTGGCACAAACACCAAAGACTTCGTCGTTTTGCTCCCTAGTCCAGTTAGGATTAAATAATTTATGAGCCGCATTAAAATGTTCTAGTCGCGTTAAATACACCATCCTTCACAAAATTTCGGCAAACTTACAACTTGCCAGGCAAATACCTCATTCTGGGGGGATTACCCATTTGTAGAAATCAATCTTTCCCCCGAACTTTGAACGATGCGTGTGATCATAACAGCAGCAACAGTAGCAGAATGGATGCCCTCTTTTCTGAATATCAATGCACTATATACTGGCGAGAGCCAAAGATTAAAGTTGCAGTATCACCAATCGGGGATTGGGATGTTGGCGGCAAGTTATGCCCTCACCAAATTAGCCATTGAAGACAAGCCTGAGCTGATCATACAAGTAGGCATTGCAGGCACTTTTGATCTGGCTTTACCCTTAGGAACAGTAGTAGTGATCAATGAAGAAACCATCGGCGATTTAGGGGTTGAGGAAGAAGGTAAATGGAAAGACCTGTTTGATTTAAAATTAGAAAAGAGTAGCTACCACCCTTTTGAAAAACGAAAGCTGCCCAATCAATGGTTGCATCAATACAATTTATTGGGGTTACTAGAAGTGAGTGGTATTACTGTGAACGAGATCACCACCAATCAAGATAGGATCCAAAAACTGGTGAAAAAATTTAATCCTGTAATTGAGAGTATGGAGGGTGCCGCTTTACATTATGTAGCACGGGAATCCAATATTCCATTTATACAAATTAGAGCGATCTCGAATTATATTGGCGAACGTGATAAATCAAAATGGCAAATGAAAACCGCCATCGACAATCTGAATCAAACCCTATTACAATACATTGATCGTTTGTATCAAATAGCTTAAGAAATTTCTATGCATTGTAGCCTTGGCTTTTCACCCTGCCCGAACGACACTTTTATTTTTGATGCATTGGTGAATCAAAAAATAGATACGGAAGGTTTTAGTTTTGATGTGTATTTAGAAGACGTACAAACACTCAACGAGTGGGCAAGATCAAACAAACTTAATATTTCAAAGATCAGCTACGGTGTATTGCCGTTGATCCAAAATAATTATACCCTATTGAATAGTGGTGGTGCATTGGGTAAAGGAGTGGGACCACTTTTAATTTCAAAAAAAAATATCCAAGATCTTACAGCAGTTGATCAAATGAAAATTGCTGTACCTGGAATAAATACTACTGCGCATCTTTTGTTTTCAATGGCATTTCCAAATGCAAAGAATAAACAGTTTTTGGTGTTCAACGAAATTGAATCAGCAGTATTGAATGGAGAGGTAGATGCTGGAGTGATCATTCATGAAAATCGTTTTACTTATCAGGATAAGGGTTTGATAAAGTTGATGGACCTTGGTAATTATTGGGAAGAAAAACTAAACTGCCCCATCCCTTTGGGTGGCATTGTGATGCAAAATAGTTTTGATCAAGCAACACAACTAAAGATCGAATCACTCATTCGAAAATCTGTTGAGTATGCATTCAAACACTATCCACAGATCACAGATTATGTTCGAAGCCATGCACAAGAAATGAGTGAGTCAGTAATGCGTCAGCATATTGATCTGTATGTAAACAATTACAGTATTGATTTGGGTGAGGAAGGACTAAAAGCGGTACAAACATTATTAGAGGTACATAAGCAATTACAACAGTAAGGTTTTTGAATTGCCTAATCAGTGTCATTCAAAAACATGTCTCTAACTAATTTTCTGTTCCTTCAAGGCTTTCGCATAAACTTCCAAAACCCTTTTACGTGCATACTCGTGTACAACAATGGGTTGAGGATAGCTTAATTCATTTAATTCAGGAACCCAGTGTTTGATATACTTTAAATCTTTATCAAATCTTTCTGTTTGCAAAGTTGGATTGAACACTCTGAAATAGGGTGCTGCATCACATCCGCTACTACTAGCCCACTGCCATCCACCGTTATTTGCAGCAAGATCAAAGTCCAACAATTTAGAAGCAAAATATGCTTCCCCCCAACGCCAATCGATCAGTAAATGTTTACACAAAAAAGAAGCGACAATCATTCTTACACGGTTATGCATGAAACCAGTTGCATTTAATTCTCGCATCCCTGCATCCACTATTGGATAACCCGTTCTTCCTTCACACCATGCGTTGAACTCTAGTTCGTTATTACGCCAGGGAATTAATTCATAGGCAGGTTTAAAAGATTTGTCCCTACCTACTTGTGGAAAATTCCAAAGGATCATATGATAAAATTCGCGCCAAATGAGTTCGTTCAAATAGGTTTCATTCAATTGCATAGCACTACTTACCAACTCCCGAATACTAACCGTTCCAAATCGTAAGTGTACACCCATTTTAGAAGTTCCATTTTCGATCGATGGGAAATCACGTTGTGCGGTATATTTTTTTATGGTTTCTTTCTTCCATTCTTTTAAAGGAAATGGTAAATCAGTTTTTATGAAACCCATCGACTCAAGAGATGGGATTTGCATCAAAGCTTGTTTGAAAAAATGCGCAAAATATTGTTCAGTTGGGTAAGCTTCCAAATAAAGCGGGCTAAGTTTTGCTTTCCATTTTTTGCAATAAGGGGTAAAGATGGTATAGGCCGTTCCATCATCTTTTACTACCTCCTTCTTTTCGAAGATCACTTGATCCTTGTAGGAATTAAATTCAATGCCACTAGAAGCTAGTTCAGAAGCTATTAACTGGTCTCTCTTTAATGCATAAGGTTCATAGTCGTGATTTGCAAAAACAGAAGCAATCGCATATTTTTTGATCAGTTTTTGAAATACCATTTCTGGTGTACCATAATATACTTCTAAACTTGAACCAATCGATTGTAATGTCGATTGCATGTCGTGTAAAGCAGCATGAATAAATGCTACGCGGCGGTCGTGCTTGTCCTCTAATTGGTCAAGAATAAGTTGATCAAAAATAAATATCGGCACAACTGGTTTGCCCGATTTCAATGCATGGAATAATGCAGCCTGATCGTTGAGGCGAAGGTCTCTTCTAAACCAAATAATATTTACT
>JAPLEO010000009.1:108308-114327 GCA_026391125.1 Bacteroidota bacterium | reverse complement strand
GTTAGTTTATATATAATCTTCTTATTTTCTTTATCCTGACTTTCAATAAATAATTCATTAAAAAGTGAGATTAATTCAGCGCTGTTTCCTAATCTATCATTTTGAAAAGTAGGGTCGATCGTAATGTTATATCCAGATACTTTGTATTGCGAATACATAATTTATTTTTGTTAGTTTTTATTAGATAAATGTAACGCGTTTTGTTTTCAAACAGTTTACATTCATATGCAGCTGAAGTATTTTTCACTTATACCCTCTCAACTTCGTTTCTAAACAATGGCATGGCTATAAATATTCAATCCTCCACGTAATAAAACAACCATGCAATGTTCGTGATCACAAAATTGTGGCGTAGTATAAACAAACAAACTACGCCGCAACTGTGCTAATTTAATATATTTGTGGCGTAGTATAAATTAATAAACTCCGCCACAACACTAAATATATGGAAAAGCTTACCGGAAGAGAAAAAGAAAAAAAGACGCTAGAAGCAGCTTTTGCTTCCAATAGAGCAGAGCTTATTGCTGTTTATGGAAGACGGCGGATCGGCAAAACTTTTCTGATCCGATCAGTATTCGAAAAATCCATTGTGTTCGAATTTACTGGAGCCTACAATACAAAAATGCCAATCCAGCTGGGGAACTTTGCTAAAGGGCTGCAAAAAGCCATGGGTAGTCCGGCTGCACTTGCTGTTCCTAAAACATGGTCGGATGCAATGAGTGACTTGGAAAAATTTCTACAACCTATTGTCACTAAAAAACGGGCTGTTGTATTTTTTGATGAATTCCCATGGATTAACTCACAGAAATCGAACTTCCTGCAGGCTTTCGATCATTTCTGGAATAGTTGGGCCTCGAAATATCCAAACCTTACTGTAGTCATTTGTGGATCAGCAGCCTCTTGGATGATTCAGCATATAGTACACAGTAAGGGCGGACTTCATAACAGGGTAACAGAACGAATGGGCCTTGCACCCTTTTCACTGAATGAAACCGAACTATATCTACTGAGTCGATCGGTAAAGCTAGATCGCTACCAGTTACTGCAACTATATATGGTCATGGGTGGAGTTCCACATTATCTAGCAGGAATTCAAACTGGTGAAAGTTCTGTGCAGGCAATCGACCGGATATGCTTTTCTCCAAACGGGGCACTCACAAAAGAGTTTGACGATCTCTACGCATCCCTGTTCGACCAATCCACCAACCACGTTGCAGTTGTTAAACTTCTTTCATCATCCCTAAAAGGCCTGTCCAGGAAAGAAATTATTTCCGGGTCAGGAATGCAGTCAGGCGGCTGGATGAGTAAGGTACTCAAAGAACTAGAAGAGTCTGGATTCATCACGAGTTATATACCTTTTGGAAAAGTAACTAGAGACCTGATCTATCGCCTAACGGATGAATATTCGCTTTTTTATCTAAGGTTCATTGACGGAAAGCGTTCAAAAGGAAAAGGCACATGGCTCAGTTTGTACCAGAAACCAACCTGGAACACCTGGAGTGGATTTGCATTTGAAGCTGTATGCCTGAAACATAAAGAGCAAATCAGGGAAGCATTGGGGCTGTGCTCGATATCGGTTGATGAATCCATTTGGAGACATGTGCCAGGGAAAGGAAAACCAGGTGCACAGATTGATTTATTACTCGATCGTTCAGACCATTGTATGAATCTTTGTGAAATGAAATTTTCGACAACAATTTATACGATAACAAAAAAATATTCTCAGGAACTTGAACAGAAAAAGACAGTTTTTACTAATCCTTATTCAACAAAACTTATAGATAAAGAACTAACTATGGATGATCTGTTTGCCATTTAAGGCCACCATATAAAAACAAAAAACCGTTAACATATGATTAATCAATACGTTAACGGTAGTTTAGTGCTGTAGGGGGAGAACAGGAACCTATTGATATTGGTTATCATTTAAAGTGATAGTTTGATAATAAAGCATTGATAATCTATATAAATTTATTTCGGTTAGCATTTTCAATATTAATGAAAGTGAGTTTTAGTGTCACCTTTAGTGTCACCTAATGTAATTTTATTTTGTACCTTTCCAAAAAGGGAAGGAACCATGCCACGTAAACCACAAGTAAATTTTAGATTAAAACCAGAGGGTAAGGATGGTTTTTCGAATATAGTATTAGACTTTGCTTATCAAAAGCGAAGGTTAAGATATGAGTTTGGTCAATCGGTAAAACCCAATGATTGGAATAATAAAAAGCAAAGGGTTAAGAATAAACAAACCACAACAAATGACGGCAAGTTCGCTTTAAATGATATGCTTGATAATTTAGAGGTTACATGCTTAAGAACTTATTCGGAATCGCTTAAAGATGGAATTCCAGACCCTAACATTTTAAAGCGAACACTAGATCTGCTTATTGATAAGAATCATAATAATACTGAAGTAAGTAATAAACCAACGCTATTTTCTCTAGCTCAGAGATTTATCGATGGCGAGATTAAATTTAAAGGAAAAGATAAAAGTCAGAGCAGTTTGGATAATTATAGCGCGGTAACAAAACACCTAAGAGAGTACCAGGTCTATTCAAAGTTTAGAGTAGATTTTGATACTATCGATTTGGATTTCTTTTATTCTTATGTAAGTTATCTGAAGAATAACAAGAAACTATCAGTCAACACAATTGCCAAAGATATTTCTATTATCAAAGTTTTTATGGGTGAAGCTGTTGATTTGGAGTACACCGATAATATGAAGTTCAAACACAAGAAGTTTGCTTATAACGAAGAAGAGACAGACCATGTTTATTTGACGGAAGAAGAATTGACTAAATTGTATGAATTAAAAATTGCGAATAAGAAACTCGATGAAGTGAGAGACTTATTTGTTTTTGGCGCCTGGGTTGGTGTACGTTTCTCTGATTTTAGTAATATAAAACCAGAAAATATTGTAAAAATCGAGGGTGACTATTTTATAAAAATGATTACCCAAAAAACGAAAGAATTAGTAATTATTCCTTGTAATCCAGTTGTTGTTGAAATTTTTGAAAAGTATGCTGACAGAGTTAATAAACTTCCAAAGACAATCAGTAACCAAAAATTCAATGATTATATTAAGGATGTGTGCAAATTGGCAAAATTCACAGAGAAGGGAAGAGTAAGCGCCAAGCCAAAGGAAACCCTAGCTGGTTTGGTATCTAGCCACACAGCTCGAAGATCATTTGCAACTAATTACTACCTACAGGGTTTTCCTACACTTGATCTAATGAAGATAACAGGACATAAAACGGAACGTTCATTTTTGAAATACATCCGTGTTAGTAAATTAGATACAGCTAAACGACTAAGTGCACATATTAAGGAGAAATGGAGCAAGAAGCTGTTGGCTGTTGATTGAAAAATACAACTGTAAAGTAAAACCCGTACGATACCAAATGTAAGGTTTATTTATGGCGATACAATTTGAATAAATGCAAAAAAAGATGCAACAAGGGATTGAAGCATTTTTGTTCGCATGTAATTATTTTTATTTATTGAAGGGTTTTTAATTTTTGAGTGAATTAGAAGTTAAAACCAAATCTCACTCCAATAATATTTGCACCTTCAGCATCAACAGTTTTTTTGTAAGATTCATACCTAATTCCTAAATCAATTAAACGGCTGAAGGAATAGCCTATTCCAAAGGCCCCACTAAATCCACTTACATCACTGCTTGATGAACCAGTAACATTCCCAATTGTGTAACCAATTTGTGGTTCTAAATAAAATGCTCTTCCTGCTATATTGTATTTAAGACCGGCTTTCAAAGGAATAGTTCCAAATGAAGGCAATTTTGTACCCAAATATGTTTTTCCGTCAAAGCTTATATATCCAGCTGATGCAGTTATTGCAAAGCCATGTTTTAAAGGCAATGCTAATTTTGCACTTGCTCCAAATCCAAGACCCCAAAAATCACCGAAGCCACCTATAGGTAATCCGGCTTCTGCACCAATACTAAATAAACTTGCTTTTTCATTGGATTTTTGAGCATTAACAGTAAAAGCAGTTACAAGGATAAATGCAAAAATTGAAATTGATTTTCTCATTTTATTTGGTTTAATTGATGAAATATTAATCTATTTTGTAATTCTTAAGACATTGGTTTTTATTCTTAAATCTATATTTAAGTCATAGCTATTTCTTAAATTGTTGAGAACTAACTTTAGGATCTGTGATCATAAAACTGCGTATAGTGAATATTACAAATATTTTATTTATTAAATATGATAAATGTCATGTTTTCAAAATAAACCGAAATCGGGGCAAATTGTATCTTAATCGTGTTTACACTAATTATGTAAACCAGTATAATGGGACCACTTAGTATAATAAATGATTTTAGACAGAATCATCAAATTGGGGAGGGATTTTATACGTATTTTCAGATTTTCCTGAAAAAGTAAGCCTTAAAGCAGTTTGCAATTAAACCAACACTAGATATTACAAATGAATTTAATGAATCGACCTATTTGTTTCTGATAATTACATTTATCTTAAAACAGTTAATCAAATATATGCATGTGTAAAGTAATTAGTATTTTGCACTTATAACTAATGGTTATGAATAGGATGAAAAGGTATGGAATATGGTATAAGATAGTTTTTACCATTTCATTTAGTCTTTGTTTGATATTTAGTCAAGCTGGTTTACAGCACCGAGAATTTAATGTGTCTACGTTTTATAATACTCTACAATTAGATAATTTAAGTGATATTGAAACTCAATTATCGATAATTAAAGAGATAGCAAGTTTGGAAACTGAAGCATATGAAGGAGCTCTATTGATGAAAAAAGCAGGACTTATTAAAAAGCCCAAGGACAAAATAAATCTTTTCAAAAAAGGGCATCAAAAATTAGAAACGATAATATTAAAAGACAGTGGGAATATCGAATACCGATTTTTACGAGTTATTATTCAAGAACATGCACCCAAAATTGTTAAATACAATACAGATCTAGATGAGGATTGTATTTTGATTCGTAATAACTTCAAAAAGTTATCTTCAAATCTTCAACAAATAGCATTAAGTTATAGTAAAAAATCAACAGTTTTAAAATTACCTTAGCAATAATACATGCACGAATGAATAATAAAATCTTGGTACTTTACTACTCTCAATCAGGCCAGCTTGGAACAATAATAAATAATTTAGTTGAACCACTTAAAGCCTCTGGGAATAATGTCGAAATTGTTTTAATAGAGCCCGCCCAAAAATATTCCTTTCCTTGGACAGGGGAAAGCTTTTTTAATGTAATGCCAGATTGTGTACTTGAAATACCAACTGAGCTTAAGGAATTTCAATTAAAAGAAAAAAGATATGACCTGATTATACTTGGCTACCAAGCTTGGTTTCTTTCACCAAGTATTCCTTTCAACTCGATATTGAATCATGTTTCATTGAAAAATATTATAACAAACACTCCTGTTATTACAATAACTGGCGCACGAAATATGTGGATTAGTGCAATGAATGTGGTCAGAAGAAAATTAAAAGAGTTGGGTGCTAAACATGTAGGCAATATAGCTTTAGTGGATAATCATGCAAATCTTGTAAGTTTTATAACTATTTTTTATTGGATGTTTACAGGTAAACAAGACCGTTATTTAAATATTTTTCCCAAACCAGGTGTTGCCAATACGGATATTGAAAATTGCAAAGTTTTTGGTTGTCTGATAGAAAAATTTCTTGAAGCAGGAAATTTTGATGGAATGCAAGAAGCATTAGTTGAACAAAAAGCAGTTGCGGTGAAATATAATCTAATGTTTATTGAGTCAAAGGCAAAACGAATATTTTCAATTTGGGCAAATATTATTATAAAAAAAAGGAACCAAAAACCTTGGCTTATTGCATTTAAATATTATCTTATAATTGCATTATTTGTGGCTGCACCAATTATTTTAACGATTGATGCACTTTTTTTTAAACCCTTTTTAAAAAATCGTATTGACAAGCAAAAAAAATATATTTTAGGAGTAAATGAATTTTAAAATGTCCCCAATCGAAGTTTATA
>JAPLEO010000009.1:68789-108251 GCA_026391125.1 Bacteroidota bacterium | reverse complement strand
ATCTAGGATATATAAATGATACTCCTTCAAGATCAAAAGCAATTGTTTTGAGAAACAATGGTATTAAGCGAAGGTTTTATGCCCTTAAAAAAGATGGTAGCGCTACTCATAGCAATGCACAGATGACCGCATTAGCTGTTAAGGCGTTGTTTAAAAGCAATCCTGAAAACCTTAAATCAATTGAACTACTGAGTTGTGGCACTTCTTCGCCTGATCAAATGATGCCATCGCATGGTGTAATGGTTCATGGTTGGTTACCCGAATCAAATTCATTTGAAGTTGTTTCACCATCAGGTGTATGTTGTGCAGGTATGCATGCCTTTAAATATGCTTATTTAGCTACAAAAACAGGAAATGTAACACAAGCAGTTGCTACTGGGTCTGAAAGGTTTTCTATTTCACTAGTTTCGAGCAATTTTGAAGATGAGGCACAAAGATTAAAAGAGTTATCAGACGATCCGTATATAGGTTTTGAAAAAGAATTTTTACGATGGATGCTATCTGATGGCGCTGCTGCATTTTCAATTTCAAATAAAAAAAATGAAACCGGGATAAGTCTTAGAATAGATTGGATAGAGGGCTTTTCATTTGCTAATATACTAGCACCATGCATGTATATGGGTGCTGAAAAATTAAAGGATGGAACATTGAAAAGCTATCTCGATTATTCTCCCATTGAATTAATGGCACAATCAATACTTAGTATTAAACAAGATGTAAAATTGCTTAGTAAAAACATTATACTTTATGGTGGAGTAGGTTTAAAGTCTGTTTTGAATAAACACAATATTAAAGCAGATCAAATTGACTATTTTTTACCACATATGTCAAGCGAGTTTTTTAAAGATAAAATTTATCAACAGCTTATTGTAGATGAAATAGGTATTGAATATGATAAATGGTTTGTAAATCTTAGTCAAGTTGGAAATGTTGGGGCAGCTTCAATTTATTTGATGGTGGATGAATTATTTCATAGTGGGAGACTAAAATTCGGCGATAAGATTTTACTACTTGTACCAGAGAGCTCTAGATTTTCATACATGTTTAGCCTTTTAACTGTTTGCTAAAATAGATGATGCATATAATACTTGTAAATTTAAAAATATGCAACTTATTTACTTATAGAAAAATATGAAAAAAGAAGATATCCCACAAGACGATGGTGCACTTAATATTATAACAAAGGAAGTAGTGTATGCTGTTGATGAATCCGGAAAATATACAACAGAGCTAAGTACTGGTTGGGAAATAAAAACTACAGCACTAAATCTTGCATGGGAAGATATAGAGAAAAGAATCAAAAATGCCCAAAATAAAGTAATACTAAATGAGGCAAGCCCATTACTCTATTTTATTGAACTTAGGTTGATGGATATAAGTATACTTTCTGCGTATACTGGTTTTTGGAAATGGACAATTAAGCAACATTTAAAACCAGCTAATTTTAATAAATTATCTAAAAAAAAATTAAATAAATACGCAAAGGCTTTTAATGTAAGTGTTGAAGAATTAAAAACAATGAAAGCACATGAAGTATGATTTTAAACATTTGCAGGCAGCTCATTGTGAAAACGGGGTAACCACAAATCTATTACGAACAATTGGAGTTGATAAAATAACAGAACCACTAGCCTTTGGTATAGGGTCAGGGTTATTTTTTGTTTATTTACCCTTTCTTAAAATAAATAATGGTCCAGCTATTGCTTTTCGTACTATGCCTGGCCTTATTTTTAAAAGAACTTGTAATGCACTTGATATTCCAATTATCAGGAAAAAATTTTCTTCAAAAGCATCAGCAGAAAAATATTTAATGGAATGCTTACTTGCTGGACAACCTGTAGGTTGTCAAGTTGGCGTATATTACCTGAGTTACTTTCCAAAACAATATCGATTTCATTTTAACGCTCATAATTTAATTGTTTATGGTAAAGAAGGAGACAATTATTTAATCAGTGACCCTGTAATGGAAAATGAAACAACCTTGTCTTCTTATGAATTAGAAAGGGTTCGATTTGCAAAAGGTGCACTTGCGCCTAAGGGGCAAATTTATTACCCCCAAGCAGGGAAAATAATCACTGATTTACAGATGCGAAAATCTATTGAATCTGGCATCAAAAGAAATGTGAATCATATGATTCGAATTCCGGGTGGCTTTGCAGGTGTAAAAGGAATTGCATTTACTGGTAAAAGGATTAAACAATGGCGCAACAAATTAGGCGAGCAAAAAGCTGGATTATATTTGGCACAATTGGTACGAATGCAAGAAGAAATAGGAACTGGGGGGGGCGGATTTAGGTTTATTTATGCAGCTTTTTTGCAACAGTCTTATAACTATTATAGTAATGATACTTTATTGGAAGTTTCAAAAACATTTACTAAGGCAGGAGATATGTGGCGTTCTGCCGCAGTGCAAGCAGCTGGCATTTATAAAGGAAGAATAGGCACTCAAGCAGATTATGATATAATGGGAGATTATCTAATTGAAATTGCAGAAGTTGAGAAAAAAGCATTTCAAACACTTTCCAAAATGAATTGGAAATTATGATCAATATAGCTGTAAGCATACAAAATCTAGAATTTATATACCCAGATCAAACAGACGCCTGTTTACATGGAATATATTTAGAAGTATGTACTGGTCAACGTTTTGGGTTATTTGGGCCGAATGGTGCAGGAAAAACCACTTTAATTAATTGCATGACAGGATTGCTAAATTATCAAAGAGGAAGCATCAAGCTATTTGGTAATGAAGTAAAAAATAATAGAAACGAAGTAAATAAACTGTTTGGGTTTGTGCCTCAAGAATTTTCTTTTTATCAAGAATTGAGTCCCATCGAAAATTTAGCTTTTTTTGGCGCTTTATATGGAATGAATAAAGCTGCTATTAGAGCAAAAACAGAAGAATTAATAGATGTATTTGGGTTTTCAGATGTTAGTAATAAGCCAGTTCATAAATTTTCAGGTGGAATGAAAAGGAGATTAAACCTTGCTATTGGTGTTTTAAACACTCCTCAGATTTTATTTTTAGATGAACCAACAGTTGGTGTAGATATACATTCACGGCAGGCTATTATTTCTTACTTAAAACAATTAAATCAAAAAGGTACAACGCTTATCTACACATCTCATCAGTTAAATGAAGCAGAAGACTTATGTGATAAAATTGCTCTTATAGTTGATGGAAAAATATTAGTAAACGATTCTTTACCTAATTTGTTAGGTATTTATAATGAAAAAGGATTAGAAGGTTTATTTATTAAATTAACCGGAAAAATGTATAGAGATATTTAATGTATAAACTTCGGGCTACCATATTAAAGGACTTGCAAATACTTACTAGAGATAGGGTTGGTATGATTGTTATGTTTGTAATGCCCATTATATTAGCAATTGTTATAACTGCCACCCAAAATAGCACCTTTGAATTAGTAAATAAAAATAAAGTTCCACTCCTACTTTGCAATAAAGATACTGGAAATGCTAGTCTGCAATTGGTTAATTCAATTGAAAAATTAGGTATGTTTCAGATTCAAAAAATTGTTTCAAATGAAACGGAGGAAAAATTAGCCAAGCGTATACACGAAAAAGAAGCATTAATTGCAGTAATAATTCCGCCTGACTTTTCAAATAAAGTAGAATTAAATGCAAATGCAACTGCAATAAAAGCACTCAATAATTTAGGCTTTCAAAACGATACCTTAAAGATGAATCAGGTAACAATTCAACCAATATCTTTTTTATACCATCCAATATTACAAGTTTCTTTCCGGCAATCAGTTCAAAGTGCTCTGTTTAGCGCAATACAAATTGTTCAAAGCAAAAAGGTTTTAAATAAAATATACTTTTTATTAAATGAAACATCGCTACCCGAAACTTTGGAAAGTAATATAAGTAATACAAATATTGCAATTAATGAAATAGCAGTATCAATTGATGGCACTAAAACAATCCCCAATGCTACCCAACATAACATTCCAGCATGGACTATTTTTGCTATGTTTTTTATTGTGATTTCTTTAGGTAGTAACATTGTAAGAGAGAAGTTAAGCGGAAGCTTTATTCGTTTAAAAACTCTGCCATCGAGTTATTTAATAACCTTATTTTCAAAGCAGATTACATATTTATTTGTAACGCTATTGCAAGCATCTGTGATTTTTGCAATAGGGATTTGGTTATTTCCTTTAATGGGATTACCTAAATTAAATTTGCCTTTGGATTTGATGAGCCTTTTTGTCGTAACTTTTATTTGTGGATGGTGTGCTATAAGCTTTGCTATGTGTGTTGGTGTTTACTCTGAAACACAGGAGCAAGCAAATGGCATAGGAGCAGTTTCTGTAGTGTTAATGGCCGCAATTGGGGGGTTATTAGTGCCTAGTTTTGCAATGCCAGAGTCCTTCCAACAAATAATGAAATTATCTCCTCTGCACTGGTGTTTAGAGGCTTTTTATGGATTATTTTTGGAAAGAGGCAAATTGAGTGATATTTTACTAAGTATTATCCCTTTATTGGCCATTACTATATTATTCCAACTAATTGTATTTATTGGGCTAAAAAAGAAAAATCTGATTTGAAATTTTTATTATGGAAAGAACTGAACTTATTTCACAGCTTAAAAAACAAATTGTTGTTTTTTTAAATTTACAATCAGTAAATCCTGAAGACATTAAAAACGATGAACTATTATTTGGGGAGGGTCTTGGTCTAGATTCTATTGACTCTCTTGAATTGATAGTTTTATTAAGCCGCGAATATGGAATTGTTATTGAAGATCCTAAAGAAGGTAGAAAGATATTAGTTGATATAAATACAATGGCTGATTATATAGAACAAAATCGTACAAAATAAATTTTATTTTTTTGAAAAGAGTTGTCATAACTGGTTTAGGGATTATAAGTTCAATTGGGAACTCCGTTTCAGAAAATCGTTCGTCACTTAGAGAAGGTATTTGTGGTATTAGTAGCCTTCAGATGTTTCCTTCAAAATTTTCCGACATTTACCCTTTTGGAGAAATAAAAATTAGTAATGAAACTTTAATAAATAAATTAAGTGTTTCTGAAGTAGGTGTAACTAGAACAACTTTACTTGCCTTACATGCTTTCATTGAAGCTATTGCTGATAGCAACCTAAATAAAGAAGAGATCTCTTCATCGGAAACTGCTCTAATTGGAGCAAGTACAGTAGGGGGAATGTGTTTAACTGATGAAATGTATAATGATTCCCAAAGTAATACATTAGGGTCTAGTTATCTTGATTCATACGATGTTGGAGCTACCAATATTTATTTGCAAAAACGATTTTCTATTGGAGGTCCGGTAAATACTATTAATACAGCTTGTTCGTCTTCAGCAAATGCTATTATGTATGGTGCAAGGCTTATCAATAGTGGTCGAGTTCGAAGAGCTATTGTTGGTGGATTTGATAGTTTGGCAAAATTTACAATAAATGGTTTTAATGCATTGCATATTTTATCAAATGAATCCTGTACCCCTTTTGATGAAAATCGCAATGGGTTGAATTTGGGTGAAGGCGCAGCGTTTCTTGTTTTGGAGAAGGAAGAAGATGTTTGTGGCAATAAAAGAATTTACGCATCATTGAGTGGCTATTCAAACACAAACGATTCATATCATACATCTTCTTTATCTGAAAATGGTGATGGTCCATATAAAGCAATGAAAGAAGCCTTAGACATTGCAAAACTCGATCCATCACTAATTGATTTTATCAATACACATGGAACTGGAACCGAAAATAATGATGTAGTTGAAAGTAGAGCTATGATCCGTTTATTTCAACATGTTCCTGCTTTTACCTCAACGAAAGCAAATACTGGGCATACGTTAGGGGCTGCAGCTGCTATCGAAGCACTTTATTGTATTTTAAATTTAGCTGAACAAGAAATATATCCTCATATCAATTTTAAAACACCCATTTCCAGTACTGGATTATACCCATTTCAATTATATAAAAAAACAGCTTTATTGCATATTATGTCAAACTCCTTTGGTTTTGGAGGTAATTGTTCTTCTTTAATATTTTCTAAAGCCTAGCAGCATGTTTTATATTCAACTAACTTCTTGTATATCCCCCCAAGAATCATTTGGTATTATTAGTTTAGACATATTGCATGAATCAGTTGATAATAAATTGATTGCAAATGAACCTAAATATGATGCTATACCCCCAAATATTTTAAGAAGAATGAGTAAGGCCGTACGTATGGGTGTAGGTGCTGCTTTACCTATTCTTCAAAACAAGTTAATGCCAGATGGAATTATTATTTCAACAGTTAATGGAGGGAAAGAAGATTGTGTAAAATTCTTGAAACAAATTAGTGATTATAAAGAGGAAATGTTATCCCCGTTAAATTTTGTAAATAGTATGCCAAACTCTATTTCTTCACAGATTGGGTTGATAACAAAAAATCTAGGCTATAATATTACTCATGCTCAACAAGGTCTAGCATTTGAATATTCGATGATTGATGCAAGTAATTTGCTTTTTGAAAACCCAAGAAGAACTTACTTACTAGGAGCTGTGGATGATATTTCATCTTACAATTATTCCTTTGAAACAAAAAGGGGCTGTTATAAAAAGGAAACGATTTCAAATATAAGTTTATATGGATCAATTTCTGATGGATCAATTGCTGGTGAAGCAGCTTGTATGTTTATTGTAAGTGGAAACCAAAAAGATGCAATAGCCAAAGTAAGTGCATTAGATATTTTTTATCATGATGACCCATCAATTGTCAGCGATAGATTAGCCAATTTTATTAGTAAACATTTGCCTGAAGGTGAAAAAATCGATTTATTGATCACTGGCGAAAATGGTGATAATAGAATTTTGAAATATTATGAATCATGTGAATTAAAAATGAAAGAAGAAGTTTCAATTGTGAGATTTAAACATATGTGTGGAGAATATCAAACATCATCTTCAATGGGGCTTTGGTTATGTTGCCAAATATTTGATGCACAATATATTCCGATACATATGCTTAAAAGGGCGGCTGTAACTAAAAAGAAATATAAAAATGCAATACTATATAACAATTATCATGGTGTTCAACACAGTTTTACGCTGGTTTCAATGAACTATTGATTTTCACTTTGAAAAAGCTTTTTTTAGTATCCATTTTTTGGATTAACCATGTTGGCCAATTGGTGTTATCTTCTGCCTCATAAATTCTTACATTTTGTGTATCATCAGTTTTTATAAGATCTTCTTCTTTACAGTTTAAAATTAAGGCAGCAGTTTTAAGACCAGAATAGGAAGCGCCTGCAATTCCATGTGCCATGATACTAGCACCACACATATACAAGTTTTCAATTTCTGTTTTTGCATTAAATGAAAAAGGCCCAGTCTGATAAAATCCCTTTTCTGTGCCATAAACATTGCCTTTTGTTGACTTAATATAATGTTCGTTTGTTAAAGGGGTTCCTAGTTGAATTTGAACAATATGATTTTTTAAACCTGGAATGATATTTTCGAGATTAACAACTATTTTATCGCATAGTCGGCCTTTAAATTTTAGATATTCTTCTGAATTTTGGTCTCCGTTTTTTATTTTAGATATAAATGTATCATAGTCAATGAATGTAACTATTTCAAGTGTATGATGCCTTCCATTATAGCTGGAAGGGTCCTTTAGAGTAGAACAACTAATGAAAAGCGATCCAAAACCTTCATTATTTGAAGAATCACATTCGGTCAAATCTTCATGTAAATCATTCATTTCACAATCTGGCATTATCCAAATATTTCCCGAATCTAATCCTGCTTGACGTACATCCATATCTACAGTTATAAAAAACATCAATGACGTAACAGAATATCGTGTGTTATGCAGTTTTTCCTGTAATTTTTTACTGATATTTTCTGTGCCAACCATCTTGAATGTTGTAGTTGGATCTGTATTTGAAATAATTCTTTTTGCCCTTAAAATATCACCATTTTCTAATTCCACACCAACTGCAGATGATTTTTGATTTTTTTCTTGCTTTTCAATCAAAATTCTTTTAACAGAAGCTCCAGTTCTTATTAGCCCTCCATTTTTTTTTATTGTTTTTGTCATCGCTTTTACAATAGCAGCCCCTCCACCCATTGGGTAGAAACCTCCCTGAAAATAATGAGCCATCAATGCACAATGTAGCGGAAAACTCGCTTTTGAGGGCGGCAAACCATGATCACCACATTGGATATTAAGTACTTTTTGCAGTAGGGGATCTTTAATATGCCATCCAATCACTTTCTTTAAACTGAATAAGGCATACTTCCCTAGGTGACGTGTACGATATGGAATGGTTATGTTATCCCAAAAACCATTCATTTTTGGAATTAAATATAATTGTTCACTTACATTTTCTATAAGGTCTAAATATTTTCTAAGCCCCTTTTTTTCTTTTGGAAATTTTTTAGCTAAAGTTTCGAAAAGCTTATCACTATTTGCTGGCAAATCAATATGATTATCACCTATCCAACAATGTTCATAGGCTTTAGGATTCATCCTGAAAAAAACAAGGTCATTAGCAATTCCCAGACCTTCATAAAGTTTACTGGTAGAAGATCCTTTGTCCATTAAACCAATATAATGTACTCCTGGGCTAAATCGATGACCGTCGATATAAAAACTATGACACCATCCCCCAGGTACAGAGTGCTGTTCTAATACTGCAACTTTCTGGCCAGCTCTTGCTAAACATAGAGCTGCAGTGAGACCGCCAGCACCAGAGCCTATTATGATAGTATCAAATTCATTCATTAAATTTTTTACTGAAGATAATCAATATAAAATCAGATATATGGTTATATTAAATATCAAAAAAAAGCCGACCCAATTAAAACCATCGTTTAAACATTGATATTGAACAAAATCAGAGAGAAAGAAGGTTTCGCAAAACTAAATCACTGTTTCATAAAAGGATATACCTCTTTTGTGAAGTGATTAACTTGGGTTATAGATAAATCAGTATCTTATTTACCTTGATATATGATGGGACCCCCTAAAAATATTCCTTCTATGACAACAACTAGTATTGTGTGTCATTTTCTCAAAGTAAAGAGGAAACTTTGTTTTTCCTCTAATTCAAAAGTTATAGCCTAACCACTAAAAAATTTAGAACATGAAAAGACTTTTACTATTCATAATTATTGTAATGCCTTTAATAGTTTGTGGTCAAAGTTTTGTTTTTAGACCTGACATTAAAACAGAATTAAAAAAAGATTTAAATAACATTAATATATCACTTGTTTTTAAAGATAGTAGAAGTTATGCTAAAAAAGTAAAAGAGAAGTGTACTAAAGATGAAATATTTAATGAGTTCGTTAGTTGTATTAAAAGAACGTACCCTAATATTAAAATAGTGGTTCTTGACGAAAAAAGTTTTGATGCTACCCCTCAAAAGGATAGCATAACAATTAAAATTAATTTCCTTCAATATGACGTGACTTTTTATCTTGGAATGTATATTGCTTATACTACGTTTGAACTAAAAATATTTGATTACAGAAAAGGCGAAAAACTAATTGTAGATTCTACAATAAAAGGAGAAGGGAAACAATTTAATGTACTTGGTTTAAAAAGCGGAAAAATTGCTTCAAATAGTAGCTTCAAAGAAGCATTTGATAGGTTTGTTTCTCTTACTGCAAAACTTTCACAAGAATCAGTAAATGAAAAAGTAGATCCCAACTTAAATAATAATGTCCCAAAATCTAAGGCTGACAAACTTCGAGAATTAAAAAAATTGCTAGATGATAAAATATTAACACAAGAAGAATTTGATAAAGAAAAAAAGAAAATATTGGACGAAAAAGATTGACAAATGAATTTTCGGAAAAACTACATCCCCAGAAGCTAGCCCAGTTAAAGAATAGGTATGAAAAAAATAATTTTATTGTTATATATAATTATTGCATTTACTACATCATTAAAAGCACAGACCTGTAGTGGAGGTGGATGTACCAATAGAACGACACAGAACCCTGCATCAACATTATCCACTTCTTCTAATTCATGGTCATCTATTGGTAACATGTATGCTGGCCAATACGCAGCTTGCAATGTAACTTGTGGTAATACTTATGAATGGTCTACCTGTGGGGATTTCGGCGGATCTAATGGAACTAATTTTAACCCTGAACTTACAATTGCAAATTCAAATTGGAGTACTTTATGTTATAATAACAATTCAGGAAGAACTAATTGTCCAAATTCACCATATATAAGCTGGAAAGCGAATTTTACAGGTATAGTATATGTATTAATAACAAATGGATGGAGTAATAGTTGTGCAACTACCACAATTGGAAATCATACTAGTTTATTACGTTGGAGAGAATCTGTTTCTGGATCTTGCTGTATTCAAGCTTCCTGTACTAATCAATCAGGAAATATTAATACTACAACTGGATCTAATTTTACAATTCCTACCACTGTTTCAGGAACAAGCCCTAATATGCAATGGCAAATTTCAACTAATGGGGGTGCATTTACAAACCTTACAAATAATGGCATATATAGTAATGTAAACTCAAATACACTAAACATTAGTGGTGTTCTACTTTCAATGAATAATTACAAGTACAGGTTGCTGGTATCAAATAGTTGTAATGCGGTGGGCTCTTATTCAAACGAAGTTATCATATTTGTTACAAATCCTTGCCCAACAATTACTTTTTCAAATAGTCAAACAAACGTATCTGGCTGCGCAGGAAATTCTAATGGTTCAATAACTTTTAACAGCCCTGTTGGTGGGGCCGTACCATATCAATACTCAATTAATGGCGGTTCATCCTGGAGTTCAGCTCAAACTTTTAATTCGCTTACATCTGGTTCTTACAATTTAGTTGTAAAGGATGCAAATGGATGTACAAGTGTCTCGAACACTGCTTTCATTGGTCAGCCAAATCCAATTTCAATAAATATAAATAGTCAAACTAATCCCTCAACCTGCGGCGGAACAAATGGCTCAATTTCAGTAACTGCTTCGGGAGGAGCAGGCAATTTTAAGTATTCTTTGAATTCAGGTTCGACTCAACAATCCGGAGCTTTTAATAATCTTGTTGCTGGTGTTTATATAATTAATGTAACTGATATTAACAATTGCAGCAACTCACAATCAATTACAATATCAGATCCAAGTAATATTTCACTAAATATTACTTCAAAAACAGATGTGTTATGTTTTGGAGATAATTCAGGAAAAATTATAGCAAATGCTACAGGTGGTGCGGGCACTCTTACGTATACTCTTACACCAACAAATCAATCAAACACTAATGGGGTTTTTAATGGATTATCGGGTAATACCTACACTTTAAAAGTAAAGGATGGAAAAAATTGTTCAAAAATATCAAACCCAATTTTAATTACACAACCTACTTCTCTATTAAATCTTACTACTTCAATAACACCAACAACTACAGCTTTAAGCAATGATGGAGTAATTTCTGTAATTGCATCTGGTGGTACTACACCTTATACTTATTCAAGAAATGGAATTAATTTCATTAGTAATAGCACCTTCGCAAATTTAACAGCTGGCAACTATACTGTTTATATAAAAGATGCAAATAATTGTATTACTTCTAAATCAGTAATAGTGGCACCACCTGGGCCAAGTATTACAATAGCAAGTTCAGTCATTCAATCATGGCAAAGAGAAGGCGATCCAATTGATGGATCTGTATCTGTTGATTTGACTAATGTTCAAGGAAATCAATGGCATTTAGAAATAGACATTTACCAGCCAAATTCAAACAAACCAACAGATTTTATAAACTATCCGTCAACAAATTCAACAATTACTTATTTTAGTAGTAACGACCTTCAATTAAAAACCCTAATTGAAAATAATACTATTAAAGAGGGGTGTAAAATTACTTACAGTGCGGTTTTAGGTACTCAGGCACCTTATTTGGATATATATAATGCATCGATAGGTACAACTATTATTGAGAAAAAATGGGTTCAAAAAAATGTAGTTTATTATAATGCTCCAAATGAATCTATAGACCTGCCTTTGAAAAATGTTGCAGGCATGCAAAAGATTCGAGTAGTATTTAAGCATGATTATAATACTTCTATTTGTATGTGTGGAAACGCTAATGCAGTAAATGATTTAAAACTAAATTCTGCTACTTACCATTATTATAAAATTGATGTAGATGGAAATTATGAGTTATTTTTCTCTGAAATTGCAGTAAGTACAGAGCTGTCTAATATTAATTATATAAATAAAATCTCTTTAAAAAATTCAAATTCCTCAATATCTACTGTTGATGCAATGCCTGCTGTTTACAATTATGCTTTAGACTATTTGAATTCGTCAAATGTAATTATAGAACATGAGGAAGGAAAATTTGATTTAACAAAATACGGAAATATAAACAAAAATATAGTCAATACTAAAGTACTCGTTTTTATAGGAGGGTTAAATAATACAATCGAAAAGGACATTAATAATGTAAATAACGAAGGTGATTTATCCAATCAACCTTGGTCAATTACAAAACGAGCTGAATGGGACATTAATGGTTATTCAACTTGGTATATCGGGCAGCCAAATAATAATTATACTCAATTAAATGCTTATGATATAGGATTAGCTTTAGATTCAATAAAAGCAAAAACTAAAGCATCAGAAATAAAAATCATTGCTCATAGTAAAGCCGGATTAGAAGTTAGAACTTTATTGCAAGGTCTAGCATTGCCATATACTAAGTTTAATTCTGGGTATTCAAATTATATAAAAGATTATTTATCCAGTAAATATTCTTTTGAGTATCCACAAAAAAATATATTAAACATAACTAAAGTAGTTTTTTTAGCAACACCTCATACTGGTAGCCCCGAACATGCTAAAGATTATGTTAAAACCATAAATAATAATACTCCAGCAATTAACGAACTAGCTAAAGCAGCTAATTATCAGTTTATAGATTTTTTAAATAATAGTTCAAATAGTACTTTACCAGATAATGTACAATTTGCAAATCTAACTGTTTATCACACTTCAAATCTGTTATTAGGATATGAATTTGAATTTGATGATGGTGCAGTTAAAGGCTTTAGAAGTGATATATTATCAGATATAAAGTTTTCATTATTTAATTCTTTCAATAAAACCACAAATGTTTTACAGTTGTATCAACATAACAGTAATCAAACCAATTTTGCAAACGCTGCATCGTGGCCCCATACTCAAATTCATAGAAACAGTTGTATAACTGATATAGAACCAATAAAACTTCAAAAAGTAGATCATACAGGAGTAGACAAGAGTAACCTAAATATTATTGTACAATTTTTAGATGGTATCCATTTCGAAAGCTGCCCACGTCCACAATCAAGCCCGTATAGTTCAATTTTATTAGGTTCGATATTATCAAATGCTTCTGTATACCGAAAAGAGAAAAATGAAATAGACTATAATTTGTTAGGGTTCACGGATGAAAAAGGAAATATTAATAAATCTGTTTTTCCAGCCTTTCAAATTGGCGACACTTTAATGTTTAAAGCACAAGGATATGAAACAACTGTGGTTCCATATTCCAATAACATCAAGTCATCGCTTGCACTATTTAGATCTTCTATTCCTTCACCTAATGTCCTATACCCAACCTTATCCTTAGTCAACCAAAATCCAGTTACTAATGATTCAACAATTCAAATAAAAGTACAGGCTAAAAACACAACGAAATATTTAATAAATGAAAATAACAGCGATACGTCCTTTACTCAGCTAGCTTTAAGTAATAATATATCAATAGTTAAGTTAATTACAGGTCTAAATAATATTATTGTAAAATTTATTGGAGTAGATACTGTCACAATTTCTAAACAAGTATATTATTTACCAGACTCTTTAATGAGTGATTATTCAACGAACTTAACAATAAATACCACCAACAATTTTGTAGGAAGTAAAATGTTTGTAAATAATGTCTTCTATGAAGATATAAATACTACAATAAATAAAACAAAACTATTGAAAGGTCTTAACGAAGTTAAATTTAGTAAGTTCGGTTATAGAGATACACTTTACAATGTTGAAGGGGATTCAATAATTAATCTCGTAATGTCCCCTTATTCTTATTCATCAAATACAGATAGTAGTATTATTGATTTTAAGAATAATTTGAGTCCTCAATATTGGGAAAATATAACAGTTAAAAACACAACTTTAATATCAGATGTGCAGGTTTCCATGAAGCAATATGAAGACTCCTTTAATCATACTGGACTTGTACCGGTTAGTAGAAAATTTGTTTTCAGAAATCTTGGAAATTCTATTAAGGCAAGTCTAAGAACTGTTATAGCATTAGATCAGATAAATACTCCCGATACCACATCTGTATATTTAATGAACATACGTGATGGAGTATATATAAAAAGAAGAGCCAATCAAATTAATTTGAGCGAATATGATCCAGAAGTTCAAAAGCTTGCTTTTGACTCTTTAAATATATTAAAAGACAAGACAGAGGAAATTGTTTTGATGCAAAAACTGGCCCCAATTATTAAAACACCAACCCTTAAGCTTTTCTCAGGGCAAGATGCCGTTTTTCCACTTCGGTCCTTTATTTCTGATCCAGATTCTTTAAAAGATCTTTCAACAGTTGCTATTAATATTCAAAACATAATACCAGAGATTTCTGTATCAATTAAAGATACGCTGGTTTATATCTCGTCTATTAGAGGGTACACAGGAACATTACAAATTGAATTGTCTGCAACACACGATTATATATTTCTTTCTAAAACAATGGAACTCCAAATTGTTCCACCCCCTCTTATACCTGATCAACTTTATATTTATCCAAATCCAGCTCATGAAAATATGACCATTGAATTTATACTTATGGCGGACTATGCAAATACCACCTTAAGCATAAGTAATATCATGGGAAGATTAGTTAGGCAAATTCTCCCTGGAATTCCTTTGAAAAAAGGTTATCATTATTATAACGTACCAGTTTCAAATTTTTCTGCTGGAGTTTATATTATAAATTTAAATGATAAGCAAATAAAGCAGTTTATTAAATATTAATTATTAAGCATGTTGCTTAGGAGTAATAGTTACTATAGAAGTAAATGAAAATCAATATAATAAAAAATAATATTTTCGTTATATTTATGCAATTTTATTAGGAATTTAAATTTTCACTATGATAGAAATAGGTGGGAAGCCCCTTTCAATAAATGATTTTTCAGATATTTTATATCTAGGTAAAAAAGTTCAACTTGAAAAGAAAGCAGTTGAAAAAGTTGATGCAAGTTTTCGCTTTTTAATGAAGTTCTCTTCCAATAAATTAATATATGGAATAAATACAGGATTTGGGCCAATGGCTCAGTATAAAGTAAGTAGTGAGAATCTTTTAAAGCTTCAATATAATTTAATTAGAAGTCATAGTTCTGGTGCAGGAAATTTAATGTCCCCAATATTAGTGAAGGCATTAATGATAGCCCGTTTGAACAGTATGATGCTAGCTTATTCTGGAGTTCATACAGAAGTTGTTGAACTATTGTCAAAATTAATCAATGAGGATATTTCCCCATGCATTTACGAACATGGAGGAGTTGGTGCAAGTGGTGATTTAATTCAATTAGCACACTTGGGCTTAGTATTGATTGGTGAGGGTGAAGTAGTCTACAAAAATGAATTACATCAAACGAAAGAAGTTTTTGACAAACTGAATATTAAACCTCTTAAAATACATATACGAGAAGGGCTTGCAATTATTAATGGAACTTCTGCTATGACTGGAATAGGTTTAATTATTATTATACAAGCGCATAAATTATTAGAATGGTCAATAATGTTATCCGCAATGGTGAATGAAATTGTTGAAGCATATGATGATCATTTTTCTTATGAATTAAATATTGTTAAACATCATGCAGGACAAAATTTTATAGCTGAAAAACTTCGTCAGATTTTATCTGATAGTAAAATGATACGCAATCGTTCCGAACATTTGTATAACCCAAAGAATCTTGATCAGGAAGTTTTTGAAGATAAAGTGCAAGAATATTATTCTTTGCGTTGTGTAACACAAGTATTAGGTCCTATATATGATACTATTTGTCAAGCCGAAAAAGTATTATTAAACGAGGTTAATTCTGTAAACGATAATCCCGTTATAGATCATGAAAACAATAACATTTTCCATGGAGGAAATTTTCATGGTGACTATGTTTCTCTTGAAATGGATAAACTAAAAATTGCAATAACCAAATTGTCGATGCTTTCTGAAAGGCAATTGAACTACCTTTTAAATCAGAAGCTAAATCAGAAATTGCCTCCTTTTGTAAACTTAGGTGTACTTGGTTTAAATTTTGGAATGCAAGGAATGCAGTTCACCGCTACTTCTACTGTGGCAGAAAATCAAACACTTTCTTTTCCAATGTATGTTCATAGTATACCAAATAATAACGACAATCAAGATATTGTTAGTATGGGTTGTAATGCTTCTTTAATGACAAAAAAAGTAATTGAAAATGGATTTGAAGTATTAAGTATTCAAATGATGACTTTATTACAAGCCATAGACTATCTAGATTGTGTAGAAAAATTATCTTCAGAAACATTAAATATTTATACTGAAGTACGAAAAATATTTCCAAAATTTAAAGAAGATAAGCCAAAGTATAAAGAGCTCGAAGCAATAAAAAAGCTTTTTGAAAAAATCGCCCCAATTGTTTCAAATAGGATTAAAATTTAGATTAATTTATTAGGTTGATTGTTAATAAAATTTTATCAAAAATTAGTCTCAATAAAACTTAATTAGTCACTGAAAAATATAATAAAATGAAGTTTGCATTAGTCACAGGAGGTTCTCGAGGAATTGGACGTGCTATCTGTATTAAAATGGCTGATTTAGGTTATAATGTTCTTGTCAATTACAAATCAAATGAAGAAGAATCAAAGAACACTTGCTTACTGGTAGAAAAAAAAGGAGTTAAGGCTATATCATTAAAATTTGATGTTTCAGATAAAAATCAAGTGCAAACAGTTTTAGGTGGTTTTATAGAAACTCATCCAGATTATGAAATTGAAGTATTAATTAATAATGCAGGAATAAGAGAAGATGCTTTATTGATTTGGATGAAAGATGAACAATGGGAAAGCGTTATTAATACCAATTTAGGTGGCTTTTATTATGTTACAAAAATGGTGGTTACTAATATGCTATTGAAAAAATATGGTCGAATCATTAACATTGTTTCTCTATCAGGTCTAAAAGGAGTGCCAGGGCAGATTAATTATTCGGCAGCTAAAGCTGGAATTATTGGCGCAACAAAGGCATTAGCGCAAGAGATTGGAAGGAAGGGTATTACAGTTAATGCAGTTGCACCAGGTTTTATAAAAACTGATATGACAGAGGGCTTAAATGAGAAAGAACTTCAGTTAATGATACCATTAAGGCGATTTGGATTGCCTGAAGAAGTAGCACATGTTGTTGGTTTTCTTGCTTCTAAGGAATCAGCTTATATTACTGCAGAAGTCATTTCAGTAAATGGTGGTTTGTATTCATAAAAGTTGTCAAATTTCATATATCATGAAAAAAGTTGTTATAACCGGAATTGGAATATATTCTTGCATAGGAAAAAATTTGGACGAGGTTAGCGAATCCCTGTTCAATGGAAAGTCTGGCATAATACTCGATCCAGTTCGAAAGGAATATGGTTATCGTTCTGGATTAACTGGTTTTGTAGAAAAGCCTATTTTAAAAAATGTTTTAGACAGGCGTGCAAGAATTATGCTTCCAGAACAAGGGGAATATGCATATTTAGCTACTGTTGAAGCATTAAATAAAGCTGGAATTGATGAAGGTTATATAAATGAGAATGAAATAGGAATACTATATGGCAATGACAGTTCTGGAAAAGCAGTAATTGAGGCAAACGATATAATAAGACAAAAAAAGGATACAATGCTAGTTGGTTCAGGTGCGGTTTTTCAAACTATGAATTCAACTGTTACTATGAATTTGGCTACTATTTTTAAACTTAGGGGAATTAATTTTACAATAAGTGCTGCATGTGCAAGTGGGTCTCATTCGATAGGTCTTGGATATCACTTTATAAAAACAGGTTTACAGGATTGCATAATTTGTGGAGGAGCACAAGAAATAAATCATTTATCAATGGGTGCCTTTGATGCACTATCCGCCTTTTCTATTCATGAGTCTGAGCCTAAAAAAGCCTCACGCCCATTTGATAGGGATCGCGATGGCCTAATTCCTAGTGGAGGTGCTGCAACTGTAATTATGGAAAGCCTTGAATCTGCTCAGAAAAGAGGAGCAACTATTTTAGGGGAAGTATTAGGCTATGGATTTTCTTCTAATGGGGGGCATATTTCGAATCCAACTGTTGATGGACCTTCAAGATCTTTATGCAAAGCTTTAAAAGATTCTGGATTAAGGGCTTCTGATATTGATTATATCAATGCACATGCAACATCAACTCCAATTGGGGATAGTAGCGAAGCAAAAGCTATTCATGATGTGTTTGGAATGTATAAACCATTAGTGAGTTCTACTAAATCTATGACAGGGCATGAATGTTGGATGGCGGGAGCCAGTGAAATTGTATATTCATTGCTAATGATGCAAAATTCATTTGTGGCACCGAATATAAATTTTGAAAATCCTGATGAGGATTCTGCAAAATTGAATATTGCAAAAAATACAATTGCTAAAAATATAGATGTATTTTTATCCAATTCTTTTGGCTTTGGAGGTACAAACTCAACACTTATAATTAGAAAATTTTTATAAAATTAAACATATGGGAAAGGAAGAAATTATTGAAAGAATCCATTCGATTTTAATTGAAGAATTTGAGGTAGAACAAGACAAGATTTCTCCAGATGCAAATCTGAAAGAGACTTTAGGGGTTGATAGTCTAGATTATATTGATTTAGTAGTAATAATAGAAAGTAATTTTGCCTTTAAAGTGAAGCCAGAAGAGTTTGCTCAAATAGCAACCCTTCAAGATTTTTATGAGTATGTAATTTCTAAAATTCAATCAAAAAATTTAGTATAATGCCACTTTGGGAAGGCAAGTCTAAAGGGAACAAAACTGGCTACCAATTTTTTGTTGGTGTTTTAAAATTATTTGGAGTAAAGACAGGTTACTTTATTCTGAAATTTGTTGTGCTTTATTTTTATGTTTTTTCTTTTAAATCTTCTAAAATTCTATATTCATTATTTCATAAAAAACTTGGATACAACCGAATTGAATCTATTTTAAAAGTTTATAGAAACTATTACAAAATGGGCCAATGTATAATAGATAAAATTGTAGTTATGTCTGGTTTAAAAAACAATTTTACTTACAATTTTGAAGGTGAAGAGAATTTAAAAGAAATAACAACACTCCAAAATGGGGGGATTCTCATTAGTGCCCATATTGGCAACTGGGATATTGCAGGACACTTATTGAAACGATTAGATTCAAAAATCAATATCGTTATGTTTGATGGAGAGCAAACGCAAATTAAGGAATATCTTAAATCAGTTTCAGAGAAGAAAAATGTAAAAATTATTTATATTAAAAATGATCTTTCACATATTTATGAAATAAGCGAATCACTTAAAAACAATGAATTAGTATGTATGCATGCGGATCGATTCATTGAAGGCAATAAAACAATAGAAGCTATTTTTTTAGGCGAAAAAGCAAAATTTCCTAAAGGACCGTTTCTAATTGCCTCCATTTTCAAAGTCCCTATATCCTTTGTTTTTGCTTTAAAAGAGAATAATATGAAGTATCATTTTTTTGCAAGCAAATTGAAAACGTATAGTAATGAAGTTAAAGAAATTGCCATGCAGAAAATGTTAAATGATTTTGTTTTTGAAATGGAACTGAAGGTGATAAGATATCCGGAACAATGGTTTAATCATTATAATTTCTGGGCATAGATGGAAAATCACGGAAAAAATATATTAAATTATATTCCACAACGGGAACCCTTTGTAATGGTTGATAAAATTATTTATTCTGACGATAAATTTACTAGCACCGCCTTTTTGATAAAGCAGGATAATATTTTTGTAGAAGATGGGTTTTTTAAAGAGCCAGGATTGATTGAAAATATTGCACAAACTGCTGCTTCAAATGCAGGGTATGTTGCAATCAAAGAAAACAGGCCAGTTTTATTAGGATTTATTGCAGCTATAAAAAATCTTCAAATTAATTATTTTCCAAAAGTTGGGGATGAACTTATCACTGAAATTATTATTGAAAATCAAATTTTTGATATTACAATTATACAAGGCAGAGCAATTTGTGATAAAAAAATAGTTGCACAATGTGAATTAAAAATATTTATTAAAAAATAAAAGCCCCAAATTATGAACTACTCTAAAAAATTAGGAATTTACTTAATTACTTTATTTGTTTGTGGTCTTACGTCACCAGTTTTTTCACAAACATTAAAAGATGTTTTTTCCAATTCTAATTGCCAAATTATATATCTCGGCATAGATTTTACCAAAACTAAACTTCTCGATAAAGGAAATGTTGTTGATATTCGAGACCATTTATATGGGAATATAAATCAGTTAATAGTAAATGAACCTAAAAAATACGATTTGAAAGGTGCTCTTCTTAAAAACAATATTGATTATGATTTTGGACCAGTTACCAAGAGTAATGCTCGGATAGATTTAAATGAAATTTTATCAAATAATTCAATGGATTTTAATAGATTAAAAGAAGCAGATATTACTGCGGTAGTAAATAATTTGGAAATTTCTGAAAAGACTGGAATTGGTTTGTTATTTGTAATGGAAGGAATGCGCAAGACTGGAAATTCTGGTGAGTCTGCCGTTTGGGTTACTTTTATTGATTTGAAAAACAAGAGTGTTTTAATGACGGATCGTGTTATTGGTAAAGGGTCTTTTGGTATTGGATTCCGTAATTTTTGGGCATCCACAATTAAGGACTTAATTGATGAAATAAAACATAGAAAGTATAAGGACTGGCAAATAAAATATGCAAAGTAGAAGTAGAGTTGAAAAAGCGATGGAAAAAGAATTATGTGTAAAAACGGAAATACGGGTCCGCTTTAATGAAGCAGATCCCCTCGGTATTGTGTGGCATGGACATTATATCAGGTTTTTTGAAGATGGAAGAGAGGCGTTTGGAAGTGTTCATGGCTTAGGATATTTGGATGTATATAATGAAGGTTATGTAACACCAATTGTAAGTGTACACTGCGATTTTAAACGCCCACTCCGTTATGGTGATACGGTTATAGTGGAGGCTACTTATGTAAATAGTGAGTCAGCAAAATTAAAATTTATTTATCGCTTGTATAATGCAAAAAACAATGAACTAGTTGCCACTGGCTCAACTATACAAGTATTTTTAGAAAAAAAATTATCAACTCTTCAATTAACAAACCCCCCATTTTTTGAGAAATGGAAAAAACAGAATGGTTTAGATTAATAAGAAATAATGAAAGATGTTTTTATAGTTTCAGATAATATTCTATCTCCAATAGGGACAACTACTACTGATAATTTTGAGAAATTGAAAAAATCAGTATCGGGTATTGAATTGCATGAAAAGAAATCATATTCAGAAACTCCCTTTTATGCATCTTTATTTGATGATTCACTTATGTTTGATAATGATACAAAAATCCTTTGTTTTACAAAGTTCGAAAATCTTATTATAAATTCTATTCGCCAAGCATTATTAAATGATGCAATTAATATCGATTTAAAGAAAACGTTACTTATAATTTCTTCAACCAAAGGAAATATTGAATTGCTTGAAAATGAAAAATATACCAAAGAGTTAATAAATAGAATTTCTCTTCATACTTCTGCAACAAAAATTTCAAACTATTTTGAATTAAAGGAAGAACCCTTAATAATTTCAAATGCCTGTATATCTGGTTTACTAGCAATAATTACAGGCATGCGAATGATACAAATTGGTAAATATGAAAATGTGATAATTGCTGGTGCAGATGTTATTTCTAAGTTTGTATTGTCAGGCTTTCAATCATTTCAGGCTATAAGTAAAGAAAAATGTAGGCCATTTGACAATGAAAGAAATGGAATTAACTTAGGAGAAGGCGCAGCTACAATAATACTTAGCTCAAATAAGAAAATCGGAAGTTCAATTAAAGTAGCTGGTGGATCTGTGAGTAATGATGCTAATCATATCTCTGGACCATCTAGAACTGGGGAAGAATTAAGTTACGCCATATCTATGGCCATGAAAAATGCAAATGTTTCTAATAATAATATTGACTTTATTTCAGCACATGGGACAGGAACAATTTATAATGATGAAATGGAGGGGAATGCTTTTTTCTTGCAAAAATTGCAAAATATACCTACAAATAGTTTAAAGGGCTATTTTGGACACACGCTTGGTGCTGCTGGGATTATAGAATCCATTATATCTTATAAATCTATGGAGCAAAACCTAATTTTGCCAACACTAGGATTTCAAAAATTAGGTATAAGCAAACCCATAAATATTTGCACTACACTCAATAGTTCTATAATTAATAACTGTTTAAAAACTGCGTCTGGGTTTGGAGGATGTAATGCAGCAATAGTAATGTCTAAAAATTGATTCTTTAAAATATAATAGAACTCATAATGGAATTTTTTAGCAAGAATAATACATCAGCATTAGAAGCAAAAGAAATAGCTCAGTGGATAGCTTTTGGACCAGTTATTTTTCAAGCAGCAAGGGTACTTAGAAATACTGGTATTTTAGAAGTTTTAGAGAGTAGTAATACTGACGGTATTGAAATAAGCGATATTGCAGAGAAACTCGATTTATCAATTTATGGAGTTAGGGTTTTACTTGAATCTGGATTAAGCTTAGGTTTAGTGCTTTTAAACGATAAAAAGTATACCCTTGGGAAAACCGGGCATTTTATTTTACACGATCCTCTAACAAGAGCAAATATGGATTTTGTACATGATGTAAATTATAAAGGTCTTTTTTATTTAGAAGAAAGTATTAAAACTGGTAAGCCGGTTGGGTTAAAGGAATTTGGCAATTGGGAGACCATTTATGAAGGCTTATCAGTATTGCCAGATCAAGTCAAGAAAAGCTGGTTTACTTTTGATCATTATTTCTCAGACAATGCATTTCCAAGTGTTTTACCAATGGTATATTCTAATGCCCCCAAAAAAGTATTAGATATTGGAGGAAATACAGGTAAATGGGCAATTGCTTCTGCCCAATATGCACCAGACGTTCACATTACAATAATGGACCTTCCTGGTCAACTCGAGGTAGCAAAAGCCAAAATTTCTGAACTTGGTCTAGACGAAAGGGTTTCATTTTTACAAGCTAATATTTTAGATGAAAACTTGAATTTTCCAGAAGGTTTTGACATCATTTGGATGAGTCAATTTTTAGATTGTTTTTCTGAAGAAAAAATCGTTTCTATTCTTAAAAGGTGTTATAATGCGCTTGACGAAAATGGTCAGGTTATGATCTTAGAACCTTTGTGGGACAGGCAAAAATTTGAAATAGCCGCATTTTGTTTACAGCAAACCTCACTATATTTTACTGTACTTGCAAATGGGAAAAGTCAAATGTATAGTTCTGAAACACTTTTTAAATGCATTGAAGATGCTGGATTTAATATTATAGAGCAAATAGACAAAATAGGATTAAGTCAAACTTTATTAAAATGCAAAAAGAAACTAATTAATAAATAATTGTTAAGCCGATATTTTAATAACCCATTCAAATAATCAATATTGATCTTAGATTTAAATATTACATCAAGTTGCTTGATCAAGAAGGATTCCGTCTATCTGAATGGCAAAAAATTATTTAGCTATTTAGACACAGCTTCAACAAATTTCCTATTGTCTGCATATCGATTTTTCGAAATGAATTATCCTAAATTCTATAAAATGGATAATTTATGCAAACTCGGATGGCTTGCATCTGAAATTCTGCTCAAAGAAAGTTTTGTAAAGGATAAATATGTCCCTGAAGAAATTGGGGTTGTCTTATTAAATAAGAACAGTAGTTTGAATACCGACTTGAAATTTTATCAAACAATAAATGAGATTCCAAGTCCATCGCTTTTTGTTTATACATTACCTAATATTGTAATTGGAGAAATTTGTATTAGGAATAATTTTAAAGGAGAAACGGCATTTTTTATTTTTAAGAAATTTAACTCGGAATTTATCCAGCAGTACGTAAACAATCTTTTTAATAATAATATTTTACAGGCTTGTATTTGTGGATGGGTTGAATTTATGGATGATGATTATAAGGCTGTTTTATTATTAATTGAAAAGGATAAATCGTCTATTTCTAAGCCATTCACAATTTTTAATATTAATAAAATGTATCATTAAGAAAATGGATAATCTACTTTTAGAATTAAAAAAACAAATCATTGCACAACTAAATTTGCAAGATATAAAGCCAGAAGATATATCAGATGACTTGCCACTGTTTGCTGAAGGCTTAGGATTGGATTCAATAGATGCACTAGAGTTAATTGTATTGTTGCAACAGTACTATAAAATTAAATTAACAAATGCTGATGATGGTCCTAAAGTTTTCCGTACGGTAAAAACAATGGCAGAATATATTGAAAATCATCAAACTGATAAGTGATGAGTGAAACTATTTTTGTTGCGGGTACCGGTGTAATTTCGGCTATTGGAAACAATATTAGCGAGTGCCTTGATGCCTTAAAAAATAGCAGAACAGGAATAAAACATATGCAACGGTTAGACTCTGTTCACAAAAATAAATTTCCAGTAGCTGAGGTAAATTTAGATAATGAATCACTTGAAAGCCTAACTGGACTATCATCACTAAAAAGCAGAACTGCATTGTTAAGTTTAGTTGCTGCAAAAGAAGCCCTTTATAATGCAGGAATAGAAAATTTTGACAATCTACGAACTGGGTTTGTTTCAGCTAATTCTGTAGGTGGTATGGATAAGTCAGAATTCTTTTTTACTGAATATTTCAAAAATAATCAGAAAGGGCGATTATGTAATGTAGTAAATCATGAATGTGGAAGTATTACAGAACTTGTTGCATACCAGTTGGGTATTAAAGATTATGTTACTACAATTAGTACTGCCTGTTCATCCTCGGCAAATGCAATCTTTTTTGGAGCTAGGCTTATAAAAAATAATATACTTGATGTTGTAATAGCTGGAGGGGCTGATTCGCTAACAAAATTTACACTTAATGGATTTAATACTCTAATGATATTAGATGAACAATTTTGTCAGCCCTTCGATGAAAATAGAAGAGGTTTAAATCTAGGGGAAGGAGCTGGCTATGTTGTGTTAGTTTCTGAAAAAGTTGCTAATACATTGAATAAAAGTCCATTTATTAAGTTGAGTGGATATTGCAATGCAAATGATGCATATCATCAGACAGCATCCTCTCCAGATGGTAATGGTTCTTTTTTAGCAATGAGCGGGGCATTAAAAAAAAGTGGATTAAAGCCTGAAGATATTAATTACATTAATTTACATGGTACAGGTACTCAAAATAATGACATAGCTGAGGGTTCGGCTATTAAAAGATTATTTAGCCCAATTTATCCAAAAATGAGTTCAACGAAAGCATTTACAGGTCACACATTAGGGGCTAGTGGAGGCATTGAAGCAGTTTTTTCAATTCTAGCAATTCAAGAAGGAATTGTTTACCCAAATTTACGTTTACAAACACAAATGAAAGAATTGCCCTTTCTTCCGGAGCCTAACTTTTTACAAAATTTGAATATTAAACATGTTTTATCCAATTCATTTGGTTTTGGAGGAAATTGTTCTTCTTTAATATTTTCTAAAATTTGAGGAGTATGTATATTCGCGCCACTGGAAATATCTCACCACAACATACATATGGACACCCATTATTTCTGCCTGAATTAGTAGAATACGTCGATAATCGACTTTCTTGTATTGAGCCTGATTACAAAGGAATTATTGACGCAAAGCAAATAAGAAGAATGAGTCGAATAATTCGTATGGGTGTTGCAAGTGCTTTGGAATGTTTGCAAGAAGCTGGCATTGATATGCCAGATGCCATTATTACGGGCACCTCTTATGGATGCTTAGAAGATACCGGCATTTTTTTATCAAGAATGATAGAATATAATGAGGAATTATTAACGCCAACCTCCTTTATTCAATCAACTCATAATACGATTGGAGCCCAAATCGGCCTACTACTTCAATGTAACAATTATAACAACGTTTTTGTACACAGTGGATTCTCTTTTGAGAGTGCACTATTGGATGGAATTATGTTATTACGTGAAAAGGAGGCTTCGAATGTTTTGATTGGTGCTATAGATGAAATTACCAACATCAGTCATTCAATATTAAATAGGATGGGCCTATATAAACAAAATAGAATTTCAAATAAAGAAATTTTTAAAAACAAATCAAAAGGTAGTATTGCTGGAGAGGGTGCTACATTTTTTTTACTTTCCAATGAATCATCAAATACTGATTATGCAAAATTGATTGGGTTAAGAACGTTTTACAAACCTCAAAAGGTAGAGGATATTAAAAAAGAAATTTTGATTTTTTTAGAAGAAAATACAATAACATTAAAAGAAATTGATCTAATTATTATCGGTAAAAATGGGGATGAAAAATTAGATAGAGTATATGATTGTTTACAAAGTGAAATATTTAGTCAAAATGTTATTATTAATTATAAAAATTTATGTGGTGAATATCCTACAGCAACAGCATTTGCTTTGTGGTTAGCAGTAAACATAATAAAATTTGGTAAAATTCCAAAAGCAATAGATTATAATGGGGTTAGCACTAGCAAAATAAAAAATATTCTCATCTATAACAATTATCTAAATAAACATCACTCTTTATTATTACTATCTGAATGCAAAAATTAAGGATTATAAATATTTTAGTAGTTAGCCTTATTATTGTTTTAATATTGGCTAATTTTTGGTATAGAATCCCCATAGATTTATATTTTATAATTCTGGTTGTATACTCATTCATCCTTTTTTATGGTAGCTATTATATAGGTTCCAATTTTTATTTAAAAACAATTTGTTCATCAACTACATTACAAAAAACAATTGCAATTAGTTTTGATGATGGTCCAGTACAAAATAATACACTAGAAATTTTACAAATCCTTAAGACAGAAAACGTAAAAGCAACCTTTTTTTGTATAGGCAATCGAATTGCTGGAAACGAAGAAATAGTTCATAAAATTATAAAGGAAGGGCATATAATTGGTAATCATAGTTATTCCCATCATTTTTGGTTTAGTTTATTTTCAGTTAAAAAAATGAAATATGAATTACACCAAATGGATAATGAATTAAAAAGGGTTGTTGGTTTTAAACCACTACTTTTTAGACCTCCATATGGTGTGACAAACCCTAATCTAAAAAAAGCGGTTTTATCAAGTAATTATATAACTATTGGATGGAGTATAAGATCAATGGATACTGTTATCAAAAACGAAAAAAAATTACTTAACAAAATATGTAAGCAATTAAAACCAGGTGCAATCATTCTTTTTCATGATACTAGTGATACTACATTAAAGGTTTTACCAGAATTTTTAAAGCATGTAAAAAGTATAGGCTATTCTATAACCCCACTAGATAATTTGCTAAAAATTAACCCTTATGAATAAGAAAATCTTATCGTTATTTATGTTTTTTGTTTCAATAAACATAAATGCTCAATATCCTGGATACACACAAGTGGACGATTTGACAAAATTTAAGTCAGACATTTTTTTAGCTAGTCAAAAAATTACTTCCATTAAATGTGATTTTGTGCAAGATAAGAACTTGAGTATGCTATCTGAAAAAATTACTTCTAAAGGCAAATTTTGGTTTAAAAAGGAAAGCCAAGTACGAATGGAATACAATAAGCCATTCCAATACTTAGTAGTTATTAATAAAGACAAAGTACTTATAAAAGACAACCAAAAAGAAAATATTATAACAACAAAGTCTAACAAAATATTTCAACAAATAAATAAAATTATGATTGACTGTTTTCAAGGAACATCATTCAATAATTCAGATTTCACTGCAAGGATATTTGAAAATAAAAAAAACTCATTAATTGAATTAACGCCAGTAACTGTTGCTTTTACCAAAATTTTCAAATCAATTAATATTATTATTGAAAAAAATGATTTTTCAGTAAGTAGTATAGAAATGAAAGAATTATCTGGTGATAATACCTTTTTATTATTTATCAATAAAGAAATCAATATTGTTTTATCAGATACGTTATTTTATATTAAGTAGCTTGATTTATTTTTTGTTTAGTTGCAGCCCAGTTCAGAAAATTGATCAGGAGTCAATAGTTTATGCTAATGACATACTGAAATTAAAGCCTAGTTATAATGTACTATTATTTAATACAAATGTAGATGTAGTTGGAAATCATTTTAGTGGCTTATTATTAATTAAAAAAATGCCAGATAGTTCAACTAGAATTGTTTTTTCAAATGAAGTTGGTTTTAAGTTCTTTGATTTCGAATTTAAAAATGATTTTAGTTTTAAAGTATATTCTATTGTAGAACAAATGAACAAAAAAGCCGTAATTACCACACTTCAAAAGGATTTTGAATTAGTGCTCATGCAATTGAATTTAAATACATCTGGAACTGGATTTGTAAAAAACGGGAAACTTTATTTTGTATTTCCTGATTTAGCTGGCAAGGGTTATAATTGTTATATAACAAATATGTCAAGAGATTCTCTTGTGGGAATGGAAAGAAGATCAAGCCATAATACATTCAAATTTAGTATAGGATTAAAAAGAATAGTAAGATAATGTTAAAAGAAATATTTTTCTCAATTCAAAACATAGAAATAACAGCATCTGAAATAAATGCTATTTTAAAAATCAATGCAAACCATCTGATTTTCGAAGGGCATTTTCCTGAGCAACCTATAGTTCCAGGTGTCTGCATGATGCAAATGGTGAAAGAGGTTTTGGAAATAGCTATAGAGAAAAAAACAATTTTGTTAAATTCTAGTGAGATGAAGTTTTTGGCAGTTATTAATCCATTTATAATAAATGACATTAATGCCAATTTAAAAATTTCATTTATTGACGAGAAAAATATTGTCCTAATTGCTTCGCTTAATAAAATTGATATTACTTATTTTAAATTTAAAGGAAACTTTTTGATAAACTAATAATTTCGAGAAGTGGATTATTAAAAAATATATACAATATAATTTATAAGGTTAACAAAATATACATGCACAAGATTATATATTATTCAATATTATTTTGCTTTATTAGTAAAATTACTTTGTCTCAAACAGACAGGTTTCTTCCAACTCCAACTGGGAAATATTCCATTGGGACAAAAAATCTATTTTTAACTGATCTTCACAGAAACGAAAAACTAACCTTAAAATGGGGTGATAAAAGAGCCCTGCAAATAAAAATATGGTATCCTGCAGACAATAAAGGAGAACATGAAAATTTATATTTAAAAGATTATTCAGGAACTTTGCTTTGGGAGAATTACAAAATATTTAATGATGACAAACAGTTTTTTGATAGTTTAAAAAAATATAAAACATTTTCATTTGAAAATATTCCTGTATCAAAGAAAGAAGACAAATTTCCTATAATTATATTTTCACCTGGTTATTATTTTGGCCTTGATGATTTTTATACTGCACAAATGGAAAACCTTGCAAGTAATGGTTATATTGTTGTTAGTATTACTCACCCATACGATCAAGTAATTGCAAATACTGCAGAAGGGAATGTGATTAAAATTAATAAAGTTAGAATGACCAAGGCTTATTATCAATGGAAAAAGGTCGAGTTTTTGCACAAAAAAAATCCAGATAGTAGCAATTTGAAACAAACTAATCGGATTCTAAAAGCGTATTTAAGAGGAATGAAGGTTTTTGATAGAAGTGTTCGTTTATGGACTCAAGATGCACAATTCGTATTAGATTCTCTAAATAAACTTAGTAATATTTCACCCCAGGACTCATTATATTACAGAATGGATTTTTCTAAAATTGGAACTTTAGGACAATCTGTAGGTGGAGCTGTATCTGGGCAATTGTGTTACGTAGATAACCGTATAAAAGCAGGTATCAACTTAGATTGTTTTCAATTTGGCGACATATATGGAAACGAAATGAAAAAACCATTTATGCTTTTACAAAGTGAAAGTTATCCTTTATGGTCGATTGCAAATAGCATTATCTACTCCAAAACATCACCTTTTTATTCAATTCATATTGCAAACTCTCGCCACTTTATTTTCAGTGATTGCTCTATTTTTCCTGTAAAAATAAATGAAAAACTAAAATCACTAGTTGGTGAAGGCGATAATAAAGTAAACGTGAAACTAATTAATGAGTACATGATTGAATTTTATAATTATTATTTAAAACAAATCCCGTTTAATACAAATAAATTTCTTATAAATAATTAATAACTCTCTTATGAGTGATATAATTTCTAAGTTAAAGCATATTAGATTTGTTAGAGCACTTGTTTATGTGTTAGTTGGAATAGTAACTTATCCTGGAATTGCAATATTTAATAAGTTGAAGATTGAAGGAGCTGAAAATTTAAAAAAATTACCTAAAAAAAATGTATTATTTGTAAGTAATCATCAAACATATTTTGCAGAAGTTATAACCTTTCTTCACATATTTTGTGCTGTTAAATGGGGAAAGAAAAATGCTTTAGGATTACCTTGGTATCTTATGAATCCTTTTACAGGCGTTTTTTTTGTTTCTGCAGCTGCCACAATGAGACAAAATTCTATAACACGATTGTTTGAATTAGCTGGATCTATAACAGTAAAAAGAACTTGGAATGATGGGAGCAAAGAAGAACGGAAAGGTTTGGATCCCTCAGATACGAGAAAAATTGATAGGGCTTTAAAGAATAGTTGGATAATAAATTTTCCTCAAGGAACAACTACTCCTTTTGCTGAAGGTAGAAAAGGAACTGTTTTATTAATTAAACAAAATCATCCAATCGTAATTCCAATTGTTATTAACGGATTTAATACAGCCTTTGATAAAAAAGGATTACGAATGATAAAAAAGAATACTATTTTGACTGTTAAATTTAAAGAGCCGTTATTAATCGATTATTCTGCAAATAATAATGATATTATGGAAACTATAATGATTGCTATAGAGCAAAGTAAATCACAACAAGAGTGTGTAATTTAAACTGTGTCAATTTATACTATTTTAATTAATTCGTTGCTGATTTGACGATGGAATCCTTCCACAGTATTGGTTGTATAAATCAACTTCCTGATAGCTGCAGAATACTTGAATTAGGTGGTTAGCTTACACTTCCTCTCATGATAGATAATATTCTTTTCTAATTCGCCAAGGGATTTAAAATATCCTGCATTTTATTCAAGCGCATTTCGGTTTTACGGGGAATTCTGTAGCGTAATGAAAACCGAAATACAGACCCAGGATTCAAAGTAGTTTTATATAAAACAGTAGAAGGCGAATCCTGTTGTGTAAATTGTAGTTTTCCACCAACTAAGAAACCAACATCTCCACTTACCGTAAAATCTTTTGTGATCTTATAATAAATAGCGGTACCTAACTGGAAATCACGTAGCTGTAAATATAAAGTCGACAAACTAGTATTGAAATATTCCTTGTTATCAAACTGGAACCGGTTTCCAGATGGACGAAGAGAAAAGCTTAATCCCGTTTTTGCATTCAATTTATCAATAAAACTAAGTTCTACTGGTAGTATGGCTGAAAGAGTCCAGTTACTTGATATTTTTGTTCTGATACCGAAAATAGGCAATAATAGGGGTCTACCATATGCATAAGTTAATGCCGCACCATATTGATAAATAGTTGTACTGCTATGAAGGTGATTAACAATGAAAGAACCTGAGAACCGATAACGTGAGTTATTATTATCGATTGTAAACTGGTCAGCTGCTAGTCCAATCGCTGCATTGGTCATTAGAATATTTTTTCCACCATTATAAATAATCGCACCTAACCCTAGCGTTCCTTGAATTAATGCTCTGCTATTTCCCAAGAATCCAAAACCAGCAGAACCAGATTGAAGATCCGTATTTAAAGAAATCTCATAAAAATGTTTAGTGGTTTTATCGAGCTTTGCGATTAAAGGAATCCTTGCATTGAATCCTACCGAATGGTATTGATAACTACCCACCGAATCTTTAGATTTTCTTTCCGGCTCAATAATAGAAGTAATCCCGATACTTCCACCATTAAAAGAGGAAAAGCCTTGTGCCATTCCTTTCACAGAAAACAGAATGAATAATAAACAAATTATATTTTTTTTTGACATAATTCGAGGATGTAAATCGTCATCACAAAGTAGACTAAATATAATTAAACTTAAGATAGTGTTTCAGTCAATCCTGCAAACTCATACCAAGGCCATACATACCAATGATTTTATATTCTAAGCTCTCTGCAAGAATGGTCTCCCGGTTCTTCACAACAAGTAACAATTACTATTAGACACTTCGACTGTCAATAAATTTTACTATTTTTCTTACATTTTCAGGTTGTTGTAGTTTTTGTAATTCCTGGGCGTTTATATATTTTATTTGAGGGCTAACTCTTAGTCGTGCTTGTAAATTTGCTCTAATATTTCTATTACACTCATCGCTATTATTTTTTGGCAATATATATATTAGTACTTCGTCGGTCCCTATATCATTTGAATATACTTCAGCTAAGTAATCTGAAATTTCTTCCATTTCATTTAGGATTTCAAATAATGCTGGTGGATATAGTGTTGTACCTTTATATTTTATCATTTGTTTTTTGCGACCTATTACAGAAGATAACCTTGGACTAGTTCTTCCGCATTTACAAACTTCATTAAAATACATACAAAGGTCCCCTGTTTTATAACGTATTAATGGCATTCCTTCCACTCCTAGGGTTGTGACAGTAACTTCACCTATATTATTTGGCTCTACTTGCTGGTTATTTTCATCTAATACTTCAACAATTATTAATTCTGGTTGGGTATGCCCCCCTTTTAATTCTGAGCATTCTGTAAAAGCTGTTTGCATTTCTGTAGAGGCATATGTCGAATACAATTTTATATCCCAGGCCTCTGTAATTTTCTTCCCAATTACATTTAACGAGAAATCTACATTCCGAATATTTTCGCCTATACAAATAGCCTTTTTTACTGAAGTTCTTTTAATATCTATTTTATGTTCTTGAGCAAACAAAATCATTTTATAAATAAAGGAAGGGACAGCAACTATTGCGGTTGGCTTTAATCTAAATATAGTGTCCCATTGCAATGAGGGTACACCTGGGCCCAGGCGAATTATGCCAGCTCCCAATTTTCTAAGACCTGAATAGTATGCCATTCCTGCCATAAATTGCCTATCTAGGGTTAGCATGAGTTGGTAAATTTCTTCAGAATTTCCATCGGCACATGTAAATGAAGAGAACTCATTATATTCCAATCTTTTTAGGTCATTTTCAGTAAGTGCTATTGTAACTGGGCTCCCTAAAGTGCCAGATGTAGAACTATATTCAATGATTTTATCAGGACTGACACATAAAAAGTCCATATTCCTGTTTTGAAGATGATCTTTAGTTGTAAATGGGATTTTGCTTAAATCATTTATAGATTTAATATCGGCTGGGTCAATATTATTATCAGCAAATAATTCTTTATAATATGGGGAATTATTTGCTACATAGTTGATTAATTCTATTAGCTTATTTTCCTGTATTTTTTCAACATCTTCTTTTTTTGAGAAAGCTATTGCTGAGGAATATTTCATTTAGTCTCAATTATTACTATTGCTGAAGCAAGTGTTTTTAAATGAGATAATGAAACTTGTATATTTCCAAGTTTCATATCTGTTATAGTTAATGCAGTTGTCCCAATAAATGATATTGTTGGTTTCCCTATTTCATTATTTGTCACTTCAATTTCATTAAATGCGGTACCACTTATCCAGCCAGTTCCCAATGCTTTTAAAAATGCCTCTTTAGCTGCAAATCTTGCAGCATAATGTTCATATTTATTGTATTTCGATTCGCAATATGCTTTTTCTTTCTCAGAAAAAACAAGTCCAATAAAATCTGAACTATTTCTAATTTTTTCTGCAATTCTATCTACTTCTATTAGATCTGTGCCAATACCAAATATCATAAGGCTAATTTATTATTTATTCTTTTAATTTGGTCTTTAATATAATCTTCTTCTTTCTTAGAAGCAATAATTTTAGTTAATGCCAAATTGTAATAAAGTAATGCTTTTGTATAATCATTTAATTTGTATGAATAATCACCTGCTAAAATATAGGAATAATAAAACTCTGGGTTGCTTACTATAAGGCTATCAGTGTTTACTTTAAAACCATTTAAAATACGTTGTTTAAATACTCTAAAAGATTCAAAATCTTTATATTCTTTAGTTAGTAGAAAAGAGTCTGGTGGAATTGTTAATGTTGAATCGGAGACTTCAACATTTTTTTTCAATCCTCTAAGTTTAAAAATCTTTTTTAAGTCATAAGCAACGAACTGTCCCAGCTGCCATGGGGAGGTCGAAACCCAGACCATTTGTTTTTGAGGTTCAAATACAATAGAATGATGAGCAATTAGCTGATTGATAGCTTTTTCGTTTCCATTTCCAATATTATTATTTTTCAAGCCTCTTCTATCTCTTAAAATATTTATTGTTTTCTGAATATTGTTTTTGCCAGAAGAATTAATTAATTCTTTCAATCTTTCATAGCGATAATTTGAGGCACTCTCATTAATTTGTTCAATATTCTTTTTTGAATTTGCTAATTCATTACTTTGAAAATGATTGGTGCAAATAATATAATTTTTGTGTGAATCGTATACATCCATCGTATTTGGTGTCTTCTCAATGATTACCGCCTTATTATCTATTGCGGATGCTACCAAAAATGATTCAGAAACAAACATATTCCTACTTTTTGCAATTGCTACCGCTTCAGCAATATTTTTTGCATATTGTAATATTTCTCTGGTTACTATGGAAACAGGTGTTGCTGATGACAAAGGATAATCAGATTTTGCAGCATTTATTGTTACAGTTAAACCCATGTCGTTCATCCCTGAAACTGCACCAATAAATCCTCCCCATGTAACTGTCATAAACTTGTGACCATATTTTGGATTAAAAAATGCTACAATTTTATCTTCTGCAAATTTATCCCCTACATAAAAGTCAAAATTTCTTCCTATTATCATTGTACTATCCTCGGAATTATTGTTCCATGTTCCGAAAGAACTACATCCCACAAGTGCAAGATTTTGTAAGGCATGCCCTATATCATGAGCAGCATGATAATTTAAAATACGCTGGTAATTATTCCCTAAATATTGGTATTTATCGGATGCTGATTCTGAGATGCCATAGATTTCTTCTTTATACTCCTCTGTTATGTTCTGATCAAGTTTTCTATTGAACCAACCAATAAGGTATTTAAGGTAGCTTCTCTTATATTCTGATGGCACCATTTTGTATATTTGCTCACTGAAATGATCTTCTTGACGTATTACCAATTCTCTCGTCAATTTTCCATTTATTATACCTCTTTCAAAGCCATCCCCTTCCACATACAATTCATACAAACCTGATTTGCTTTTCCTGAACCAATTTTCCTTTAAAGTATAGAACCCATTACCCTCATCTTTGCGTTCCAATTTTAAACTACTCTTATCTTTTACATTAGGTAAATTGATTTTAGAGACCTGAGTAATATAAATAAAAACAGATGATACTACAAGAAGGCAAGCAGCAAACAAATATAAAATCCATTTTAAGATATTTTTCACCTTAAGCATTTCTAATTTTATTAATTATATTTTCATTTCTTAAAAAAGCAGTACAAGTAACTAAACTACTCAAAGTTGCTCCTAATATACCATGTAAATGTAGATTTTGTCCAGTTAAATAAAGGTTGGGGATTTTTGTTCGAGGAGAAATAAATGTCAATAGAGGATTTTTATAATCTTTTACTATACCGTACATGGCTCCATCATTATTTCCAATATAATCCCTAAAGCTTAGCGGAGTAGCCGTATAATAAGATTTAATGCAATCTCTTAATTCTGGAAATCTTTTTTGAACTAAATTGATTAATATTTCTGCTTTATTTTTTTTAAAGGTTTCATATTCTTCGCCTCTACCGATTCCGGCAGAAACAGTATTAAATGTATTGCCCCATTGTTCAACGTCACCAAATTTCATGTAGGTGAGAATTGTCATTGATTCTGCATATTCGCCTGAATTTGAAGTAGCTGAAAAAAATAATGCATAACATAGTGGCCAGTTGGTTTCATTATAATCAACTAAGCTCCAGATATGCCCTTCTTTGTGATAATAAAAATTATGTTTAATATATTTAAAAGAATCTTTTTTAAATACAATATTTACTACGAATCCACCAATTGAATTTTCAAGGCCTTTAATTCTATTTTTATATGAAACTTTTATTAAATGGGTATCGGTTAATTCCAATGTCTTTTCCGGATGAATATTTGAAATGAAATTATTTCCTAAAATTCGTGTCCCATCTTTTAATTGAACTGATTTGGCCTTACCATCTTCAATAATAATCTTTTCTACTTCAGTATTTTGATAAATTACCCCCCCTTGTTTACGAATATTTTTAGCAATTAATTTTCCAATAGCGGAACCCCCATTTATACATTTCCACGAGCTTTCTATATAACTGTTAAGAATCAGTGCGTGAACATAGAATGGAGTTTTGTCAGATTGGAGAACATACAGCATGTTATTGCCCACAAGGACTGATTGCAATTTTTTATTTGTTGTAATTGATTCAATAAATGCCCTTGTGTCTAAATCTAAAACAGAAGCATTTTCATTGAAAGTTCCCCCCGACATTAAATTATACAATGGGAATTTAGTACAAACTTCTTTGATTTTATCACAATATAATCTCAATCCTTTTTCTTCTTTCGGGAAATCTTTTAATAATTGAAAAATGAAATTTTCATAACCTTGAGCAAATGTGTATTCTTTAGAATCACCTTCTATAATAATTTTGTCAAAAACATTTTCATCTAATTTTTGCAATTTAAGATTGTCAATAATTCCCAGGTATTTAAAGATTTGGTGTAGATTTTGGCCTTCGCTTAGTCCTCCAATATAATGTACTCCTGAATCGAAAATCACTCTATCACGCACGAAAGTTTGTAGGCTTCCGCCAATTTGTTTGTTTTTTTCAATTACGCAAACTGTTAAACCTTCTTTACCGAGAATATCAGCACAAACTAAGCCACCTATTCCAGATCCAATTATTACAACATCAAAATTGCACATTTTTAATCTATTTTTTTAAGAACATAAATTGTGTTGGAAGTTATTTTTGAGTTATGTATTTCTTCAAAACTCATTTTATTCCTACTTGCAGCTTCTCTAATTGTAGTTGCTGAAAGAAAGGATAATCCTTCAACATGGACTTTATTAAAACTAAAGACCTTTGTTGAAAAGAACTCGGTTAATTCAGTTCTTTTATGTTTTTGTTTTTCCTCAATATTCCCATCTCTAATAATGAGAATTCCACTTTTGTTCAAATTTTCAATGCATTTATTTAAAACTAAAATTTGTTCATTTGGCTGGAGATAATGTAAAATATCTGCAAGGATAATTGTATCATATAATTCAAATTCAAATGCCAAAACATTTGAATGGTAAAAATTAATATCATCAGATTTACTAAAACAATGGTTAGCCGTTTCTATTTTTTCCTCGTCATAATCTATGCCAGTAATAATTCTTTTATGTGAAGCAAAATGTAACATATACGACATAAATCCATAGCCGCAACCAATATCAAGTATTTTGCTTTCCTTTGGAATAAGTTCATGAAAAATCTGATAATTATTTTCAAGTTTTGTTTTAACCCTCATATACCATTCTATCACGGGCCCCTTGTATATAAAATTGTAGATTAGCTTTTCTCTAAAATAGCTAATTTGTTCAATTTCATTTTTTAAATACTCAAATTCCTGTCTAAAATAATTTCCAATCTTTTTAGCTCTTTCACTGTAATTATTGCCAAAAGAATAATCATTAGGCCTAATTCTTGGTAAATACTTTAAGTTTAAAGTACCATTTTTTAAAAGTGCATCTTTTTTTGTAAGTGTATAGTTTGTACCATGAATAACAATTGGAAGTATATCGACATTTAATTTTTCTGCTAAGTAAAACGCGCCTTTGTGAAACCTCCCAATATCGCCATATTCAGACCTCGTTCCTTCTGGAAATATCACCACTGAATAGCCATTTTTAATTCTATCTGCAAGTTTCTCTAAATGTTGGTCGATTTGATCTGCAGGAAAATATTCAGCCATACGAATTACAGATCCGAAAAAAGGGGCATTCCATTTTTTAGTATTCGTAAACATTAAAATTTTCGGATGTAGCATTATAAGAGGAACAATATCCAAGGAAGATTGATGATTGCATATAATAATCGCAGGATTTGTAAGATCTTCATTTAAAGGATTAATAACTTTCTTTTTTACATTGACCATAACATAAATAAGAAAATAGCAAGCTTTTGAGATTAATAAGTGATAAAGATATTTCCCCTTTTCTTTTACATTAATTATAGTAAATACTTTACCTAAAAGTGTAAAAAAAATACTTACTGAAATAAACAAGGAAAATGCAATTAAAGATTTTAAAAATCCCAACATAGTCCAAGGGAATTGTTTTTTTTGGACTCTATTTTTTATAAGTAAAGTAAATAGAAACGGTATTAAAATTTGGGACATTATTACTACACATAATATACCAACAATAGATATCATTGCAATAGATCTTAATGCTGGATGTTTTGCAAAAATTAAAACTCCTAATCCTGCAATTGTAGTAATTGCTGATAAAAGAATTGATGATTTAAATGAGGGCAAGTTCTTTTTGCCAGTTTTATACTCTTGTAATAAACCATCCATAATAAATAGACTATAGTCGTCTCCAAGTCCAAAAATTAATGCAGAGATTATAATATTGATAATATTAAATTTCATGCCTGTAATACCCATTATGCCAAGAATCCAAACCCAACTTATAAACATGGGGATAAATGAAACAAGTGTTAATTCTATCCTTCCATAAATTATTAGCAAAGCAAAAAATACAAGTAATGAAGTCATAACCGCGATTCTCGTAAAATCATCATTTATAATTTGCACAAACCTGCTAATAAGATACTGTTTATCTAGTAAGGTGATATTTTCATCATTTTCAAAATATTTATAAATTACAGGTTTGTTCTCTGGTGCAACCTTTAATAGGGTTACAATACTTGTTTTATTTTGCTTTTCAGTGATATAATCGTCCAAAAATAATTTTCGAAAATTGTTCGGTTTTTTATTATCAAGTATTTCGAATTCTTTATTTAGTAAATTATCAAATTTA
>JAPLEO010000009.1:0-68764 GCA_026391125.1 Bacteroidota bacterium | reverse complement strand
ACGACCAACCAAGGATATGTCAATTTTATTAATGAATCCTTTTTTGATTTTGTCCAGAATTTACGCCATAAATCAATTCTAATTTTTTGTAATGAGTCTGAAATGAATAATGAGGAAACGCCTGAATGCTTTTTTATAAAACCTGCTGTTTCATATTTTTTAATTTTTTTTTTTATTCCTTCATTATTTATAAGTTCATCATTTAAATTTTTTCCATCAGTAACTATATAAACAGACTGTAGAGAATACTGATTAATTGAATTAATCTCTTTTTCGGCAAGTTTCATTTTATCTGACATAAAATTCATCTTATTTAAATCAGATTCAAATCCTACATTATTTACCCAATACCCTAAAAATACTGTTATAATTAAAATAGCAATTATAAGAGCTTTATTTTGTTCAGGACTGAACATAGAAATTTTATCAATAAATGAAAATCTTCTAAATTTTGAAATTGAATGTTTTTTTTGAGATACAATAAAATGTGGTAAATACACTAAAGAAAAAAATGATGCGCCTATTAAACTAAATGCTGCAAATAAACCTAAGTCTTTTAATATTTCAGATTCGACAAACTCCAAACAGAAAAACCCTCCGATTGTTGTAAAACTGCCAACGGTTAAAGGAAGTGCAAGGTCTTTTATAACCTGTTGAATGTTATTTGTATGTTTGAAATGATTAAAAACATGTAGTGAATAATTAACGGCAATTCCCAATACAATACAACCAGTACCAAGAGCTATTACTGAAATACTTCCCTTTATGATAAATATTGCTGCCAATGAAAAAATTACACCAAAAAGAACTGGCATCATAATTACTATAGGTGCAGTGCTTTTTCTAAAGTAAAAACTTAAAAAGAGAATTATAAAAAGTAAAGTTATTCCTTGAGTTAGTAAGGTATCTTTTCTTAATTGTAATGCATTTCCTACTGATACAGCAGTTGCTCCAAAATATGTTGCTGTAACATTCTTAAATTCTGAATTATTTAATTTTATAATAATAGAATCAATTGACTCTAACATCAAAGCATTCTTGCTTGTATTATTTGGGGGATACGTTGGTGTTATAAAAAGTAATAAATTCTTTTTATTTTTTGTTACTACATAATTATCATACAGTTCGAAATTCTCATCATATTGTATTTGTTTTAATTTTTTCAATCCCAACAGGCTAATCCCAGTAGGGTCTGAACTAATGATATTCTTTAACACATAACTGGCTGGAGAGTTAAGGGTTTTAATATTCTGTCGAAGTGTTTCTTTTACCTTTAAAGGTGTTATGAGAGAATCTATTGTTTGATAATCTTTTTCTTCCAAATATATAGGCAAATTTTCTGAAACATTGTTGAATAGGGAAACTGCAATGCTATCTTCAACTTTACCATCAATTTTTCGAATATAGGAATATTTATTTTGTTGTAATTGTTCAACAAGAGCATCTGCATATGAAACAAGATCATCTGGTTGAACATTCGAAAAAGTGTCTTTCAAAGAAACCATAATAACAAGCCTATCTGAAAACTTTGAATTTTGGAAAATTTCTGAAAGTTTCTCGATTTTCTTGTCTTTCGGCAGAACTTTTGCTATATCTTCTTCAAAATTTATTTGTAGCGCAAAATACAATGGTACGATAAAGCATAACCCAAGTGTTAAAAAAAACAACACCCGGTTTTTCCTAAAAAAAATAAAAAGTTTGAGTAATTGTTGATCCATTTGCTATCTAACTTATTTTGCAACTAATTTATTTCTTTTCGAAAATTTCAAAATAACATAAGTTAATAAACCAAATAAAACTCCCAATATTATAGCCAATGTGATACTCCCGTATACATATTGTTCTATATTTTGCCTGATTGATTCCAAAGAAATATTTCTGCTATATTCTATATGCAAGGCTTTTTCTCCCATCCAAATGGCGCCAATTTTGTAGCTTAAAAAAATAATTAAAGGAATCATAGGAGGGATACTAATATTAGCTGCAATTATTACAAGGGCTTTATTAAGTTTAAATAGAATTGCCAAAAAAATTGCTATTACAAGTTGAAACCCCCAAATAGGAATTATTCCCATAAAAACACCAACTGAGACTGAGATGGCTTTTAATTCATTTGAATGTTGTATATCAAAAAGTTGCTCAAGAAATGAACTAAAAGTTTTTTTCTTGGATAAGCTATTTAATACATTTCGTGGTCTAATATAAAGGAATGTTAGTAGTACGAGTATTGTATTTAATAAACTTATTCTGATAAAATCTTTATAGGGTCTAAAATGTGAAATCCTTTGTTCTTTTGGGGCATAGTATACCGAAATAGGGACTGAAACTATTTTTATCCCTTTCCATGAAGATCTAACTAGAACTTCAATTTCAAACTCATATTTTTTGGTGTAGAAGCGAAAATCTTTAATAAGGTCTAAAGGATAGAGTCTGAAACCTGTTTGGGTATCAGGTAACTTTATTCCTGTTTCAAGTTTAAACCAGAAATTTGAAAAATTATTTCCAAAACTACTTCCACCTGGAATAGTATCCTGATTCATATTTCTAGCACCCATAATTATAGAATGAGGTTCGATAGAAAGTTGATTTATGAACCCAGGTAAATCCTTAGCGAAATGTTGCCCATCTGAATCTATAGAAATGGCATATTTGTAATTTAGTTTTCTTGCATAAACAAAAGCCATTCGTAGCGCCCAGCCTTTTCCAACATTTTTCTCATATGAAATAATTTGTAAAGAGGGGAATTTTTCAAGAATTAACTCTGTTTCATCGGTAGAACCATCATTTATAACAATAATATTATTTGTATAATCAGATACATCTTCAATAATGTTTTTAAGAGTTGTAGCATTATTGTATGTAGGGATAATTACGCAAACTTGCATTGCATCAAAAGCATTCTTTTCGATTGATGTATCTATCATTAACTAATTTTATATGAATGTAATACATATTTTAAAAAGGAAGTTTCAAAAAATGTATTTTGTAGATGTGTTTTTTGAATCTTTGATTTGGATACTAACAATAGCTTAAAATTTGCAAAGAAAGACCTAATGCGTAAAATCTTCAAATTCTAAATGCAAACTAATTTAAGAAATTATTTTTTGGGAGCTGATTCTTCGACGAATTGCCAAAGTTCTTAAAAGGTTCAATTTTTTCTCAACTATTTAATTCATTAGTGAAGTAATATCAGTCCTTATTTTAATTCCGTCATAGATTGTGTGTTTACCGTCAGGTCTTTTGTAACCATAATATTTTTTTCCGGCTTCTAAAGCTATTGACTTATCTGATCCATGTAAGGCATTTTCATAATTTTTCTTTAATAGCCTTAGCTTATAGAGATCAAAGATTCCCCAACAGCAAAACATGCAAATACCCATTACTAAAATCAAAACCCAAATAGAAGTAGTAAAACTTAATACTGATAAAAAATTCATAAAGTATCTTTTGAAACCTACCCGTAAAAATTAAAAGGTAATTGGTCTGATTATTTTTTAGTGAACTTCTATTATTTCAAGTTACTATTTATTGCTAATAAATAACAACCAAAATAACCTAAGATGCAGAAAGTCTAATGTAAACATTATTACAGTTTTTAAAAAAGAAAATAGGCTTCCTGCTTATATACTTTACTAAGCCAATAGAACCTTTTTGTAAAAGGCCAGTTTCAATTTGTAAGCTGGTTGCCAAAGGGCCATCCAGAAGAAATTATTAGTAATATGACAAATATCATATTTACTATACTAGTCCTTTAATATTTTACTCAATCGTTCATTTGGCTCAGGTTATTCTCCCTCCCCGGATTATTTATTACTATTTGAATTAATAATGTTGATATAACTGTATTTATTGTTGAGATAAACCTATAATTATTGGTTTCAATCAACATATTTTATACGCCAATTTTTGAATATAAAAATGAACATGAAAATTTAGCAGGATTAAAAAATTTGAAATATACATACCTAGGACTTTGAATTATTTTAATTCTAATGCGTAAACAAGATGCAAATTTTAAGCCCCTAAACCATCATATATGAAGTATTTTTACATTTCATTGATTGCAATTTTATTTTGTGCAAAAGTTGATGCAAACCCGATTGACTCTACAACCGCAAAAACAATCGCACAAAATTATTATCTACGTAATTCAAATAAAGTAATTAATACTATTACGATTGCTTTTATTGAAAAAGCAACTGATAATACTGTAGCTTATTATGTGTTTAACATTAACGAAAATGATGGTTGGATAATGGTAAGTGCAGACGATGCTGCTACGCCTATTCTAGGGTATAATAACGAAGGATATTTTGCAAATAAAACTATGTCTCCGGGATTTAATTATTTGATTCGTAGTTATAAACAACAAATTGATGTAATAAAACAAAATCATATACAACCTACACCCGAAATTAATACCCAATGGAATAAATATAGCCAACTAAAACAAGGTACTATTACAACAATGGGAACTAGAAACATTTCTCCATTTGGTTTAAATAATGCAATTGTTACACCACTAGTTAGCACTAAATGGGATCAAAATCGGTACTACAATGACCAATGTCCCCAAGATGCAGGTGCCGGTTCTTATTATGGATATCGCTGCCCTACTGGTTGCGTAGCTACTGCAATGGCTCAAATAATGAAATATTGGAATTATCCGAATAAGGGTTTTGGAAGTCATTCATATACATCCAGTTATAGACAAGAGTTTGCTGACTTTGGAAATACTATCTATGATTGGTCTGCTATGCCATTGAGCCTTACTTCAGCAAATAGTGCTGTTGCGACTTTAATGTATCATTGTGGAGTAAGTGTTGAAATGAATTATGGACCTAATGGAAGTAGCGCTTATACCTCTGGGGGTGGTGCTTCTGCCGAAAACGCTTTGAAAACTTATTTTGGATACAGTAGTTCAGTAACAACAAAATCGAGAAGTAACTATTCAACCGATGCCGCATGGGTTGGTCTACTGCAAACTGAACTTCAAGCTGGAAGGCCTATTTTATATAGAGGATCAGACTATTATGATGGAGGACATGCATTTGTTTGTGATGGGTACGATGCCGATGGTAATTTTCATTTTAATTTTGGTTGGGGCAATTACGAAAATAATCCTAATTCTTGTTGGTTGAATATAAATTCAATAAATACTTATATTAACAATAGTACACAAAACTGGACTATAGGACAACAAGCTATTGTTGGAATTCAAAAGCCAACCAATGGTTCTACTTATGATTTAAGATTGTATAGCAATATAACTCTTCTTCCTGGAAACACTATAGATTTCGGAAGCACCTTTAATGCAACAGTTTCAATAAAAAATTATGGATCTGCTGCTTTTTCAGGAGATATCTCTGCAAAAGTTTTTAAAAGTGATGGAACTAGTGGTGGAACTTATATTGATGATATTGAAATAAAAACAGCTCAAACCTTACAAGGAAATAATAATTATACTTTTACTTTTATCTATCCGGATAAAAAATTTGAATTAACTCCTGGGGTTTATTATTTAAGATTGTACTATCGTCCAGCAAATGGCAATTGGCAAAGTTTTTCAGGTGGCTCATTCACTAATTATAGCTCCTTCACTATTACATATAGTCCGGAAATACAACTTTACGCACAAACCAACTTTACTCCTGAAAACTTTAGACAAGGGCAACTTTCACCTGTGTCATTCAATGTTATTAATACTGGAACTTCAACTTTTTATGGACAATATGAGTTATGGCTTTCTGATTTTTTTGGAAATCGGGTACAAAATCTTGGTAATTATAGTGAAACTTCAGGATTAAAATCAAATTATCGCTATAATAATCCATTTACTTTTTCAGAAATAATTACTGTAAATCCTGGCACATACTTATTAACTGTGGTATACAAAGGCTCTGATAATAACTGGTATTTTGCCGGTCCAGGTAATTATCAAAACCCAATTTTGATTACAGTTTTACCTCCTGTATACAATTATAGTGCTGACCCTTACGAAGTTAATAATACATTAGTTCAGGCATATAACCTTCCTGTTAATTATACAAACAACAGTGCAAATGTTTATACAACAGGTTCTAATTTTCATAATAGCACAGATGTTGATTTTTATAAAGTTGTATTACCAAGTGGGTATAATTATACAATTAGTCCTAGACTGCAAGATTCTTATAATAGTAATGATGGAAATACATATTCAGTAGATGCGGCATTCAGATTTTCAACCGATGGTATAAATTGGTCAGACTTAATTGATGCTGTGCCTAATGGTAATATTTCAATAATCGGAGGTGGAACAGTATATTTTCATTTGTTTCCATATTGGCAAGGATCAACAGGAACATATTTACTACAAATGTCTATAAGCAGAACAGTTAATTTAATACCCAATGCACCTACCGGATCTGCTTCTCAGACTTACTGTTCGGGAGCAACAGTAGCCGATTTAATTGCAACTGGTACAGCAATTAAATGGTATAACGTTGTTTCAGGTGGTACGGCTTTACTACCAACGACTTCGTTGGTAAACAATTCACATTATTATGCATCGCAAACAGTTAATGGATACGAAAGTCAGACTAGGCTTGATGTTACCGCAACAGTTAATTTAACTGCTACCCCTACCGGAACAGCTTCACAAATTTTCTGCTCAGGAACAACTGTGTCCAGTTTATTAGCTACAGGTAGTACTATAAAATGGTATACAGCTGCAACAGGTGGTACCGTTTTAGCAAACACAACTTCGTTAGTTAATGGTACACATTACTATGCTTCTCAAACAGTTAATGGTTGTGAAAGTCCCGCAAGGTTGGATATTACACCTACAGTCAACACAACTGCTGCACCTACTGGAGTAGCTTCACAAAGCTATTGTTCCGGATCAACGGTAGGTAATTTATTAGCTACTGGACAGTGGTATGCCACTGCTTCAGGTGGTATAGCATTAACACCTATAACCACATTGATAAATGGTACCCATTATTATGCTTCACAAACGGCTAATGCCTGCGAAAGCTCTCCAAGATTAGATATAACAGTAACTGTCAATACAACAGTTACACCTAAAGTGTCTATTACTTCATCGGCTAATTCAATTTGTTCAGGAGGTACAGTATCTTTTAGCGCATCACCAACGAATGGAGGCACTTCTCCAACATATAATTGGTATCTGAATAGTATTTTGCAAACGAGCAATACTTCATCATTTACATCAACTACGTTAAATTCTAATGCATCAGTTTATTGTATAATGACTTCAAATAGTTCTTGTATTACATCAACTACTGCAACTAGTACAACTACTTCAATAACAGTAAACCAACCTCCTGCTAAACCATCCATTACTAAAGATGTAAATAATAATTTGGTAAGTTCATCTGCAACAGGTAATCAATGGTTTAACGGGACAAGCCCGCTAGTTGGTATTACTGCTCAAAACTATAAGCCGCTTATCGATGGATACTATATGGTTCAAGTTACTCAAAACGGTTGTGTAAGCCCTAACTCAGATGCTTATTATTATGTGGTAACTGCGGTGATAAATATTAGTACCAACGAAACGGTTTCAATCTATCCAAACCCAGTTAAAGATGTATTAATTATCAATTATAAATTGCTTAATATTAATTCAGTTGTTGCACAGTTGTACAACGTAAATGGAATTAAGCTGGTCGAAAATACAAATATAAGCTCAGGAAGTAGTATCAATATGGCAAGTTATGCTACTGGTGAATACACGCTGAGGTTAGTTAATTCTAAAACAGGTAAAATTATTTATACTTGTCATATTATTAAGGTTAGGTAAAATCATTTCATACATCTTTCAAAGAGATAAAATGTATTATAATCAAATTTTTGTAAGTAGGAAAAGTCAGTATTTAAAATGGACTATAATTTGTGCAATTATATTACTGTTAAGTTCATGCAGTAAAGGTGGAGGAGGTAATTCTACTCCACCACCAACTCCAGAAGCTCAAATTACCTTTACAATGAATCCTGATCCAACAAGTGGAATCTTTGCCGCTTTAGGGGCCTCTCAGGATTTTACTATTAATGTCACTTCTAAATTACCAACTGGAGGGGTTAAGATTGATTTAAAACTCATAAAGGATTTAGACGGAAGTTCGGTTTTTAGTCAATCTATCACTTCAACAATTGCGGGATTTACAGTATCCTATTCCAATTTGACAAGCGGAATAGTTTGTTCTGGTACCATAACAATTATATCTGCAAGTACTGCAACTAATAGTGCTACTAAAACTTTTAAAATAGTAAAGAAATAGAATGAAATAGATGTAAGGGCGTAAGCACCCCACAATTGCTTTATGTATGCTTCTTCAGTCACAGCTTATACTAGTCCTAAAGTATATGATTTCGGAATTTAATAATTAAAAACCAATTTATATGAAAACAAATAGAATTATTTATTACATAGCCCTTCTCCTTTTGATTTGCTTCGGTATGCAGAGTTGTACCAAAAAAAATGCAGACACTCCTGTATCAACTTCAAAATGGACTTTAAATGGTATAACATATGATTTTCCTGCGGTGGTGTTTGGTTCAAATACATTAGTAGCATTAGAGGGTAATGGCGATTATATCCATATTAATTTCAGTTATCCCTATTATTCATATACCACTCGTCCATTAAGTGGAGTGTATACTATTGTTCCATTTGCCTCTATAATTGCGACTATATCCAATTCTGCATGCACTATAGATGTTGGGAATCAGTATTCTATTAATAATTATGGATCAACTGGGTTAAGTGGTGACAAGGTAACTGTTAGTGTTTCAGCTGCTGGTAAAACGACAGTTACATTTAATAATATTACCGTTAAAAATAGTACAACCACTACAACTGTAACAGGTGTTATTAGTGAGGAATAAAGAACATTCATTTAATTATATCTCACATATTTCTTGCACAACTACAATCTTAGTACCCTTTAAAATTTGGTAACCGAAATCATAACAACACTGAAATACCCTGTCGGGTTTGTCTTTATTTATGTGAGTAAAGTATCTAAAGTTGAATCCGTTATTCAACAAATCATCCCTACTAATTTCCAACTTACTTTTACTCTTCAAAAGAAGGGTTTGCAAAATTTTTCTATTGCGCTTTAGTTTTCGATTAATTGAATTCACTAATGTGAATGGCTCTTTATTTATTTCGTTATGATATGCATAACGACAAGCATCATTACAAAATCTCTTGTCGCTTCTGCCCCGGATTGTGGTGTCGCAATAGGTGCAATATTTTAGTTCTGTTTGTGTTTGACTATTAAATGAAAATCTACTCTTAAAATCATGGGATGAGGTGGTCATGTAGGCTTAAGGACACTAAAACTGGGTTTCCACTTTAGAAATCGGGGATGGTCTCTTATGTTACGAGAAACATCCACTAACCAAACTAGATTCTAATCGAAATTCTTTCGTGATTTTCTTTCGTCAGCTTAAATAATTGAATGTTGAAATTCTAGTGTTATTCCTAAGTCCGTATGAATATCTGCTTGGTAATATTGTCATGTTGGAGAAACCTGTTTATTTAGGACGAGACAATCCAATTATACCTATCGGGTTTCAATATATAGATCCGAATTTCGTTAGAGAGAAATAAATAGAGTTAGAAGTAGTCATATAGATTTAGATAGATTTGATCTGATTTATATAAACATCGACAATAAATTAAATCAAAGTTTGCTTTCGATAATCGATAGCAAAGGAAAAGGAATGATATTTTTTTTGGGAAGTCTTAATGAGTAATATTATTTTTGAAAATAATATTAATTCGCTGGCTTCTTCTGCTCCTTTTCAGTTTTTCTTTTAGTGTAGATGGCTGTGTAATAGTAGGTGCCTGCTATTAAAATTATAATAATAGGAACTCGATACTGGTATAGGAACCTGCCAGCCGAATGAATAAAGCTGGGATTGGAAAGTACGGGGCTAGAAATATCTGTCGGGGATGCAGGGACTACAGGGGTTGATATTAGAATACCACCATTGGCTAAAAGGTCATTGCTTGGAACTGAAGGTTTTATGATTTCAAGGATTGTAGGCTCCTGGAAATATATTTCATTAATTGATTTTGGTCTAAAACTTGGTATGATCATATTAGATAATTTTCTCTATAATGAATAATGAATTGCTGTTTTTCTTTGTTAAAGCCTTCAAGTCCATAATGATAACTCCATCCCACCGTGTTGCCAGTTTGTGAATTAATGGTGCTGTCGGTATTGTATCCATGGTAGTAGTTTTCAATGTTTAAATAATCTAGAGATATTACAGACTTCTTTAGTCGTTCACAAGCTTCTTTTAGTTTTTTTAGAATCTGCTCATTATGGCGATAAATTTTTTCTAGGTTACGTCCAGGTGCTTCTCTTTCAGTACGATTATCATTGTTCTGGTCTATCTGATGCTGTCGGGTGCAATATTTTTGTTTTTTGCTAGTTGGGATAAATATTATTTCGCAGTCTGCTTTTTCACATTTTTTTGGTGGGTATTTTCTATTGGAAACCCTTTTTTTAGGGGTAGAGGCCTTTTTTGTAATTTTCTTCTTGGGGGTACTTTTTACCTTTTTCATGGTGCACGGTTAAAAAATTTGTTAATAAATGTATTTATTTATTTCAAAAAACGTAACTTAGTGATACAAAAATAATAAATTATTGCGATGACCCAAATATTTAATCAAATTTTCCAGTTGCCATTTGAGGAATCTATCGATACACTTAAGAATAATGGTAAGTCTATAACCCAAGAACTTTCTAAAGTTTTTCACCAACAACGATTTCGATCCAAAGAAACCGGGGTTAGTCGAAGAGATATAAGTGTCTGGAAAAGGGAGGGATTGTTATTGCAGAATGAAATGAATGAAATGACTTGGGGACAATATAGTTTGATTGAATGTATCTGGTTAAGGATGGTTGCAAAATTGAAAAGGTTCGGAATTGAAAAGCAGGTAATAATTGAATTGAAAGAAAAGTTGTTTGCTGCAAAGGCAAAAGATTTTAGAACTGAAATGGCAAACTATAAGCACTATCCAAGTGTACCGGAACCTGTGATGAATTTTCTTAAAGAATTAATTACAAAGTTGGAAAATGTTACCGATGAAGAATTAGAGAAAAAGTTGAAAGAAAATAACTTTTCTCTCTTTGGGTCTTGTGTAATAGCCACTTGTTTGTCACAAATGAAATATGCAATTCTAATCGATGAAGATGGTTTATTGGGGATTGTCAATATTGGCAAGCCTTTAAATGAAGCCCATGAAATAAATGTTGCTAGCGTATTAAAAGAATTAAATGATCGTTCGTTCATATTAATTAACCTAAATGAATTATGTAGTTCGTTTTTTGAAAATGAAAGGCTTATTATCGATAATGACTACTATTTCAGTATAATGAATGGGGGGGAAAGAAGTGTGATTGAAGAAATACGAACTGGTAAGTACAAACAAATAACGGTAAATATTAGTGACGGTTCTGTAACACATATTAAGACAACTAATAATGATAAAGAAAATCAAGAAATGATAAGGAAGCTATCAAGATTACTTAAAAAGGGACAGTATACAAATATAGAATTGACTACAAAAGATGGTGTGATAGTCAAATATACACAGACTGAAATGGTTAAGATGAATATTAAAAATTAGGTGCTGATCGAATCAGACCAATTATTAAAATAGAAGACTGTGTGGTAGGTGACCAACAGTTTTTGCATTTGTGAACCGCATATGCAAACAATTTTTAAGGGTGCTATTAAAAAAGAAAACGCACCGTCAAGCATTTATCGTGGGTCATTAGATAATCCCAAAAAGGTAAATGACTCTAGTAGTTTTGCCAACCAAATATTATTGAATGGTATTACTGCGGAACAATTGGTTGAACTTTTTAGACCTATGATTAGGGAGGAGGTGCGCTTTGTAATGTCAGAGCAAGAAGAAAGACTTATTTCTCCAGCCGAAGCATGTAAGTTGTTCAAACCAGCAATTACAAAAGCAACCTTAGCATCATGGACCGACAAAGGCTTACTCCAAGATCATAGAATTGGTGGGCGGGTTTATTACCGCCAGTCTGAAATATTGAAAAGCACCTTGACGCTTAGCAAGTATAAAAGTTTATCTGGAAAAATATTTGCGTAATCTGTGGGGTGTTAAAAAATATTTTTAGTGTCACCCTTAGTGTCACCTAATACAAATAAAAAACCCTCTATTAAATTGATTATCAATTTAATAGAGGGTTTTTAGTGCTGTAGGGGGAGGGATCGAACCTCCACGAAGAAGTTAGCCATAGTACAAAGTTCAGTGGTCGACCCTCACCCCCGAGACAAGAGGGCATGTCTGCCAAAAATTTCATCACCCCACAGTATAAAGAACTATTTCTTTGTTTGGAGGACAAATATATAACCATTCATCCCAATTTTACAAATATTTCAATAAAAATTTGGAAAGTATAGAAATTGTTCAATATATTGCTAATAATATTAGATATTGTTTAAAATAACCCACTGATATGACACCCAAATTAAATTTAGACAAATTGGACCTGCAAATAATTCAGGAAATGATGGAAGATGCTGAGATTTCTTACGCCGACCTGGGTAAGAAGCTTTTCGTATCAGGCGGTACCATACACGTACGTATCAAGAAGCTCGAAGAATCTGGTATAGTTAAAGGTAAAAAATTATCGATAGACCTCAAAATTTTAGGCTACGATGTCATCGCTTTCATTGGAATTTTTCTAGAAAAAAGCTCATTATACGACAGTGTGGCTAAAGAATTGAAGAAAATCCCTCAAATTGTTCGACTAAACTATACCACCGGTAACTATAGTATGTTTGCGGAGATTGTTTGTAAGGATATCAAACAATTGCGTTACGTATTGCACGATGAGTTGCAAAAGATCAAGGGAATTGAACGTACAGAAACCTTCATTTCGCTCGACGAAAGCTTAACGCGCAACGTTGTTGTTGCTCCTTAATTAATTGTTTCTTTCATAGAATTTTTGATACCATGCAAGCCAATTCTTTTAATCTTCAGCAGACCGTTAGCCTACTTCAAGCAAAGTGGAAACAAATATTATTATTTGTATTCGCCTCTTTAATAGTAGCATCCATTAGTTTGTTCTTAGTTCCCAAACAATATCGCTCTTCATCGATATTAGTTTCTGCAAATCCTGCGCTTGCAGACAAAGCACATATGCTTAATCAAAACATTCAAGGTTTATATTCTGTATTTGGATCCGGGGATGATCTTGAAAGGATCTTTGGCATTGCTACAATGGATACCGTATACAAACAATTGGTGGATGAATTTAAGTTGATTGACTACTATGAATTAAAAGGATCAGACCAAAATAAGTTACGACGTAAGGCTGTGCTTGAATTGAAAGAAGACATCGGTATTCAAAAAACGGAACTCGCGCAGTTGAAAATTTCTATATGGACCAAAGACGCAGAACTATCTGCAAAAATTGTCAATCGCATCGTAGAGATCGCGCAAACAAAGGAAGAAAATATTTGGAAGGCTGGGCATGAAAAAATGCTAGTCAATTTTAACAGGTCGATCGATTCTCTGGAGAAGAACTATGAGCAGATTAGCAATAAAATGAAGGTTGAAAAAGATAATTTATCTCAATTAGATCTTGCCAAAGCAAATAGCCTGTTTGAACAATTAAATAGTCAACAAAAAACTGCTGCTGAAATTAAATTGGCAATTGATAATAACGCTCCAGCATTATATATACTGGAAACTGCGGTACCAGCGGCCAAAGCAGAAAAACCAAATATCCTAGAAGTGCTCATCATTACTGCGATCCTAAGTTTCGTATTTGGTGCAGCTGCCCTGTTAATTTATAATAGGGAAGATTCATTGTAATGTTTTTTCGAAAAGCAACATATCAATACTTTACTACTGCAATCCTTTTTTTTGTTTGCATTGTTAGTTATGCTTTTTTTCAAAGTGCCTATATATTTATCATACCATTTGTTTGGATCCTTTTCCCTTTCGCATTTGATTTTTGTGTGAAAAGAACCCATGAACTATTCTGGTTACTGATCGTAGCACTTCCACTTTCCACTGAATTAAATATCACATCATCATTAGGAATTGATTTTCCTGATGAATTCATCATGATCTTATTAACGGGATTGGTGCTAGTTAAAATATTACATCAGCCAACTTTTTTTCCGAACGAACTTATAAAGGAACCTTTATTTTTATTGTTGTGCTGCATGATGGGATGGACTTTTATTAGTGCTTGTTTCGCTGACAATACTACACTCTCATTGAAATTCTTTTTGGCTAGAATTTGGTTCATCATTCCTTTTGTAGTGGTGCCAAAAATTTTATTGCAGTCGCAGTCGAGCATTAAAAAATTCGCACTGTTACTTTTAATTCCGATGGGTTTGATTGTTATGCAAATACTTGTTCGACAAGCATTTTATGGATTCAGTTTCGTAGATATTAAAAAAGCGATGAACCCATTCTTTCGCAATCATGTGAACTATTCTTCCATGTTAGTTTGTTTGTTAGCCCCGGCAATTGCCATGCGTTTTTTAACGAATAGTCAAAACAAATATCAACGTTGGTTAACAGTAGCCATTCTAATCGGCTTTGTTGCTTTATTCTTTTCTTATTCCAGAGGTGCGTGGGTAGCTTTATTAGTAGGCCTCGTATTTGCGTTATTGATGAAATGGGGTTGGGTTAAAAAAACGATCGCAATTTCTTTAATGGTAGTTATTGGAGCAAGTACTTGGTTAGTGGTAGATCATCATTTTATGCGATTTGCCCCAGACCACGACCATACCATTTTTCATACCGATTTCTCCGAACATATAGCTGCAACAGTTACACTCAAAGATGTGTCGAATGCCGAACGATTTTACAGATGGGTAGCGGGGTATCGGATGTTTGTAGAGCGACCGGTTACAGGATTCGGTCCGAATAATTTTTATTCAACTTATCGCCCCTATACCATCAATGCTTTTCAAACATGGGTAAGTGATAATCCTGAACACAGCACCATTCACAACTATTTTTTACTCACGTTGGCAGAGCAGGGCATTCCTGGTTTACTATTATTTGCAATGCTCTGGATTGGCATGTTGTTTCGACTACAGTATTTATACAAACATTTACAAAATGAATTTTATCGTACTGTAACACTTTGCGTTGCAGTTGTTTTAGCCATGATTGCTTCGATCAATTTTATGAGCGATATGATTGAGACCGATAAAATTGGCAGTTTATTTTGGCTATGCCTTGGTTTTGTATTTATAATAAATCGTAAATTAGCAGAAGAATACCGTTCAATAGCGTAACAGCGCCCCCCTCAAGTAACCCCTGAAATTTTTTTACAAGCCAGCAGGCAACGAAAGAGTATTCTTAGCGTATCTTATTTGTATTGCTGCTTAGTTTTTTAAAGCCCTATTAAACCAATTTAATTAGTGGTAGTCATAAATAAAGAAAAACCAATAACATGAAAAATTTTTTACTCTTTCCAATCGCCCTGATCGCCATGGTATGCATGATGGTATATGCTTGGTGGCCTGAAGAATCAAAAGAAGCCTAAGTTTCCCCCAATGAAACTATTGCAGAGTTCTTCCCTTCCATTGGTAGGAACCAAATTTGCCTAACCAACCTGCAATAACTGTATAAACTATGTGAAATGGTTGCATGATTGGAAACCATTTCAAAGTGTTGGTTAATCCAAAGAACCGTGCTACTGGCAACATAAAACTTAGTTCTACCATTGTTTTAATTGCTATGAGCCACAAAAGTTGAGTCCAACCATCCGCTACAAAAAATGCTAATCCAGCCAATATCAAAAGCATTGCATTAAAAAGATACACCAATAATAAAACGGCAAAAATACTTTTGTCCTGATAGTTCGTAGCCTTACTAGCCCACCGTATGCGTTGGTTCAAAAAACTTTTCCAATCAGTCATAGCTGTAGTTTGGATAGTAGCGTCCGAGTTAAATAAGTAGCCAAGCTTACCAGGAAATTGTTGCTTGATCTTTTGCATCAACAGCATATCATCACCACTGGCAATATGATCGATCCCCTTGAACTGACCCACATCATAAAAAGCTTTTTTCTGATAAGCCAGGTTGGCGCCGTTGCACATCGCGTGACTACCAGCACTCACAGCAGCAGCTGTAATTCCCTGCAAACTCAAAAAATCTAAGACTTGAAACAGGGAAATAAAACTACCCGTATTAAAAAACATGACTGGCGCCGCAATGAATACGGGTTGCTCCTGTTGGATATAAGCATCGTATTGCATCAACCATTCTGGGTTTGCCAAGCAATCTGCATCTGTGGTTACAATCCAATCTCCCTTGCTTTTGACAATCGCAATTTCAATGGCTTTTTTCTTATAGGCATTGATGGCCGAATCATCAAGGTGCTCAGACAATTCTAACAATTGAAGGTTTGAATATTTTGTTTGTAGTTGTTTGATCTGTTGAGCTGTGTCGTCGGTTGAATGATCGTTGATCACCGTAACATCAAAAAGCTCCATGGGGTAATGCTGCTCCAAAATGGATGGCAAAAACCGAACAATATTCTCGGCCTCGTTTCGTGCTGGAATAATGACAGAAAATCGGGTGATGGGTGCCAGATCTGCTTTTACTTGAAATGTGGGCAATTCTAAAAACCACCTTCTATATAATAGAATCAGCAAGCTATAGAGTATAGTTAGTAGAATAGCAACGATATAGCATACCTGATACATACCACAAAGAAAACCATTGGTAACCGATTTTTAAAGGATGGCTAAAAATTAACGATAAAATACTTGGAGATATCATGGAAACGGACGTACTTTGAATTAGTTGCATAACTAACTATATGCCAAACAACCATTTTAAAAGAGGAGAATTATATAGCGTCATCAATGGGATGGCTTCAACTGCTGTTGCGCGCAGGCTACAGAAGAATTTTAGAAATGCTGGATTGGAAATTACCATCGAACAGTGGAGCATTTTATATCACTTATGGAGGGAAGACTGTTTGAGTCAGCAAGAACTTTGTAACCGAACCTTTCGAGACAAACCAAGTATTACCCGATTGATCGATAATTTAGAAAAGCAACAAATGGTTAAAAGAATGCCTTCGAAAACCGATCGCCGAATTAATCTTGTTTGCTTAACAGATGCTGCTAAAGAGATTCAGAACCTGACCATTGATTTAGCCAATCAAACGATGAGCGAAGCATTAGTTGGGGTAAAGAAAGAAGACATCGAGATCGTAAAGATCGTTTTTCAAAAAGTATACGATAACCTTACTATATCAATATCATAAAAAAAACCAATAAATTTTCTTCCATGGAAACGACTAAAAAAACAACGGCTTTAAAAGGCGGTGAATGGATCATCAAAGAAAGTAATCCATTTGATACTTTTATTCCGGAAGACTTTGATGAGGAACAGAAAATGGTCATGGAAATGTGCGACCAATTTGTTACGGCAGAAATTTTGCCTGTGATTGAGCGTATCGAAAAATTAGAACCTGGCTTAATGCCTTCACTCGTTCAGAAAGCAGGTGAGCAAGGTCTTTTATCAACTTCTTTCCCTGAAAAATATGGCGGGTTGGGTAAAGACTTTATTACGTCAACCATCGTCAATGAAGGACTAGGAGGCGGATATTCTTTCTCTGTTGCAATTGCAGCTCATACCGGAATTGGATCTTTACCCATTTTATATTTTGGTACTGAAGCACAGAAAGATAAATACATTCCAAAGCTTGCAAGCGGAGAGTGGAAGGGCGCTTATGGTTTAACAGAACCAAATAGTGGTAGTGATGCGCTTGGTGCAAAGAGTACTGCGAAGTTGAGTGATGATGGAAAATATTATATTCTAAACGGACAAAAATGCTGGATCACCAATGGTGGGTTTGCAGACGTGTATACCGTTTTTGCTAAGATCGATGGAGATAAGTTCACTGGATTTATAGTAGAGCGTGGAATGGAAGGATTTACGCAAGGACCAGAAGAACACAAAATGGGGATCAAAGGATCTTCAACCGTACAATTGTATTTCCAGGATTGTAAAGTACCAGTTGAAAATGTTTTAGGTGAAATTGGAAAGGGCCATATCATCGCGTTTAATATTCTAAACATTGGACGATTAAAATTATGTGCAGCTACATTGGGTGGTGCTAAAAAAGCAGCCGATGTTTCTACGCAATATGCGATCGACCGTGAGCAGTTCAAAATTTCCATCTCTCGCTTTGGTGCTATCAAACACAAACTAGCCGAAATGGCTATCCGCATGTTTGTGTGCGAATCAGCTTTGTATCGTACCGCTAAATGGATCGATGATGCAGAGCATACACTGGAAGCTGAAGGCAAAACTTTTGCAGAAGCATTATTAGGTGCAGCTGAAGAATTTGCTATTGAGTGTGCCATGCTGAAAGTGTACGGAAGTGAAACTTTAGATTTTGTGGTGGATGAGGGTTTACAAATTCACGGTGGCAATGGCTTTAGCGATGAATACCAAATATCAAGGGCTTATCGCGATAGCAGGATCAACCGAATCTATGAAGGTACCAACGAGATCAACCGTTTATTGACTGTTGATATGGTATTGAAACGCGCTATGAAAGGAAAGCTCGATTTAATGGGACCAGCCATGGCTGTTCAAAAAGAACTCATGAGTATCCCTGATTTTAATAGCGACGATGAAGGTGCTTTTGTAAAAGAACGTAAATACATCGCCAACTTCAAGAAATCGATCTTAATGGTGGCAGGTGCCGCTGTTCAGAAATTGATGATGTCGTTGGATAAAGAACAGGAGATCCTGATGAATATCGCTGACATGAGCATTGAGGTTTTCAATGCCGAAAGCGTACTCTTAAGGGTAATGAAGCTGGCTGAAACCAAGGGCGAAACAGCTACCAATGTACACGCAGATATTATGAGAACTTATATATATGATGCTGCAGACAGGATCAACAAAGCCGGAAAAGACGCTTTAAACGGCTTTTCAGAGGGTGATGAGCTTAGAATGATGCATATTGGATTGAAAAGGTTCACCAAAGTGGAGCCTTTCAATAGTAAAGATGCTCGTAGAAGAATTGCCGACAAGATGATCGCAGACAAGGGTTATCGTTTCTAAAAGAAAATTTTGGTAGATTTAGAATATTTTATCTAAATTTAACAAATCGATAATCTTACGATTGCTTGCTCAGAGAAGGCCTTAGTATTAAAAATGCTAAGGTCTTTTCATTTTCAGGAATCTCTACCTATTTAAATAACTATTTCATCCTCGATTTGCTTTTCTATTCGCAACAGTTTTTTATCTTCAAGAGATGAGAGTAATCCTACTGTGTTTATTTGTGTTTATCAATACGGTTGTTTTTGCGCAAAACAGTTCCACGAATTATTGGATGGGCAAATCAACTGGAAAGTTACCAGCATTATTATATGGTCTTGGTGAGGATCGTTTGGGTGGCACTAAAATGGGTTATATCGATAGCAACATTCTATTACGCATAGTTGATTCTACTAAAGAACTCTATACCGTTCAACTATCAAAATTTCATAGTGCGTATATCGAAAAAGCTTATATCAGACACGATAGTGTTTTTGCAACTAAACCTTTTTATTTAACCAGCTCGTATATGGTGAAGGGCGATTCATTGTATGATTATGTGAGTATTCATATGGACGAACACTTGCCTTATAAATCTTGGATGGAAATTGAACCATCGAAGATCATGATCGACCTATATGGTGTTCAATCAAACACCAATTGGATCACACAATTACAAACGGTAAAAGAAATCAAAAACGTTTATTATAACCAAGTAGAAGATGATGTGGTACGCGTAACTGTAGAGCTGAAACACCCGCAGCACTGGGGTTACAGCTTATCGTACGTTGGTAAAAACTTGGTATTAAAAGTAAAACGACAACCAGCTGTTTTAGATATTAAGAAGATGGTCATTGCCATTGATGCGGGTCATGGCGGCACGAATGCCGGTGCAGAAGGCGTAAAAAGAAAGACGAGCGAAAGAGAATACACTTTATTATATGCGAAAGCTTTAGAAAAAAACTTGAAAAAAATCGGCGTGAAAAAAGTGATCATGACACGCAACACCGATACCAGTTTTGATATCAAAGACCGCATTTTATTTCTGCAAGAACAGAACCCTGATTTTTTAATTAGTCTGCATTTTAATTCATCTGCCAACGAAACAGTTTCTGGCGTAAGTACCTATTATAAACATATTGGATTTCGTCCTTTAACACAGGCATTATTAAAACGGATGCTTGAATTGAAGCTCAACGAATTTGGAAACGTTGGTAATTTTAATTTCACTTTAAATCAACCCACCGATTTTCCAAATGCACTTTTAGAGATCGCATTTCTGAGTAATGTAGAAGATGAAAAGAAGGTCATCGATACAAAATTCAAACAAGACGTTTCTCTAAAAGTGATCTTGGCAATTCAAGATTGGTTAAAGCAAATGCACAATTAGTGCTTGATATATCGTTCGAAAAATTCCATGGTTCTTAGCATTTGATCGATCCGCTGACGGTTGTTTCCAGTACGGGTAATCTCGTGTGTTGCCCCCGGATGACGCACATATTCGACCGTCCTACCTAAAATTTTCAGACTTCTGTACAACATTTCACCCTGAATCACACCGGTCCGAAGGTCGTTCTCGCCATGGAAGATGATATAAGGGGTATGTATGTTTTCTACATAAGTAATGGGCGATTCTCTTTCTAAAATGGCTTTTGTAGCAGTCTCCCAAGGATAACCGCCAAAATAATTAGGCACTAAGCGCCATGCATTACCCTCACCAAAAAAGGTAGATAGGTCGTAAACCCCACGTTGAGAGCAGGCAGCTTTGAATCGCTGATCGTGCCCAACGATCCATGCTACTAGGTAACCAGCATAAGATCCACCTGTTACGGCAAGTCGAGACGTATCAATGAATCCCAATTCTACAGACTTATCAAGATAAGTGAGTACATCAGAAGTAGGTCCAGTTCCCCAATCGTTCACATTCGCCCTCAAAAAAGTAGCGCCATATCCGCCCGAACCCCTTGGGTTGCCATAAACTACAGCATAGCCCTTAGCTGCATAATATTGAAACTCGTGCCACATCGATAATTCACCAGGTCCCCACATGGCTGATGGTCCGCCATGAATATCCAGGATAGCCGGATATTTTTTTCCTGCTTCATAATTGGTTGGTTTCATCACCCAGTATTCAACAGTGAGTCCCTTTTCATTGACAAAGCTTTTTTTCTCAGGGGAGCTCAATTGTTTATTAGCTAACCAACCCGTATTAAAATTGCTGATGCGATTTGATTTTTTTAAACCTGCATCGGAAACATATAATTCAGAAGGATTGCTCACTTCTGTTTTTACATAGAGCAATTGATTTTTATTCAAATCAAAAGCAAGGATCCCCGTATTAAAATCTGATAGGGCTTCGGCTTTTTTGCTACTGATATTGATGCGATAGAGTGGTTGTCCGCCATTCGATTGTGCCGTAAAATAGATCCATTGTTCATCGGCCGACCAAACCAAGCCACCTTTATTTCTATCAAAAGGCAGAACCTGTATGTCTTTGCTTGTTCCATTGATTGGCATTACTGCTAATTGAGGAACGTCTACAAATGAGGTGTTACCAAATTGAAATGCCAACCATTTTCCTGAAGGAGAAATTTTTGGACTATTGTATTGCTTACCCTTTTCGCCAAGCAATTTTTGCAGGTTGCTACCATTTAAATTACAGAGATAGATCTCACTTTCTAAAGCGCGATCAGGATGTTGGAGGGAGTCTCTATTTCCTGTAATGATCAATTGTTTTCCATCAGGTGTAAAATCGGCAGATTGATACCTGTAAAATCCATGAGTCACCGCAGCTATCATCATACCATTCGAAACGGGCGCGATAAAAAAATGATTGAATGAGATTTCAGAGGAAGTGGTCATCTCTTCCTGAAAATTCAGTTTGTTGATCACTTTGGCTTTTTTATCGATCGCATTGTTGTCGAGGTAGGCCCTAATTTCTTCGAGGCTACCGTCTGGATCGGGCTTAGAAGGATTAGCTACTAATTGCTGGTTCTGATCAAATCCTGGTTTTTCATAAGGCCATTTTGGGATCTCCTTGCCTGGGTTGAGTGTGGTATCTTTTAGAAGTTCTCTTAAAGTGATAGACGCTGAGAATAAGATCTGCTTACCATCTGGACTCCATTTTGGATTCGCTGCACCATATTTGAATTTAGTGAACTGAATGGGTTCACCGCCAGAAAGCGACATTAAAAAGATCTGTGGTTTTGTATCAACCACGCGCACAAAAGCTATTTGTTTACCATCCGGACTCCATGCTGGAGACGCAGCATTGTCTTTAAAAGTATAGGCTTTGGGTTCTGAACTGCCATCTGTATTTATTAGATAAAGCTGATTCAGGTATTTATATTCCCATTTGCTATCAGCTTCAGGTTCAATGCTATTTACAACAAAGGCAGCTTGATTTCCATCAGGGCTGATCGTTACCGAACTTAATTGCTTGACTTTCAGCATGTCAGACACTTTAATGGGGTCTTTACCATTTTGCGCAAAAACCTGTTGAACGCTGATGAGTATTAATACTAAATAGAATTTTTTCATGTGAATTATTTGAACGTTTAAAATACATAATAAATGGGCAAGACCAAGTGCTGTTTGTATTTTTGCAATCAAAATTTATACAATGAGCGAATTAGTTAATGAGTTTAATGATTATAGAGAAAGGATGAATGAAGTAATCCTTGATAAGAATAACCTGGTCATGAAGAGACTCTGGAATTTAGATACCAATACTTATGAAGCGGGTGCTTTAGATAAAAAGACAAAAGAGATGTTGGGATTAGTATCCAGCATGGTATTGCGTTGCGACGACTGCATTAAATACCACTTGGGTAAGTGCTTTGAATTGGGCGTTAATACAGAGGAGCTGTATGAAATTTTTGCAGTTGCCAATATTGTTGGTGGTACCATTGTGATCCCACATACTAGGAGGGCGGCTGAATTTTGGGAAGAGCTCATCAAAGGATAAGCTAAAAATTAAAGTTTACATAGAGTTTTAGCGGGTTGCTACTTGATTATATCGTAACTTTAGCGGCAATATTTTGATTCATTGTTCGTCCTTATATAAAAATTATCAAATGAGTGAAACTGCAACAGCGGCTCCTATTTTAACCGCTAAAGATTTTGCAACTGACCAGGAAGTACGTTGGTGCCCTGGATGTGGTGATTATTCCATTCTTGCACAGGTTCAAAAAGTAATGCCTACACTTGGTGTTCCAAAAGAAAATATTGCTATTATTAGTGGTATTGGATGTAGCAGTCGATTCCCTTATTACATGAACACTTTCGGTATGCACTCTATACATGGACGTGCAACTGCGATTGCGAGTGGTTTGAAAGCTAGTCGCCCTGAATTAAGTGTTTGGATCGTTTCTGGTGACGGAGATAGCATGAGTATTGGTGGTAACCATACCATCCATTTACTGCGTAGAAATATCAACGTGAACATGCTTGTTTTCAATAACCAAATTTATGGTTTAACCAAGGGACAGTATTCACCAACTTCTGAGCAACACAAGATTACTAAGTCAAGTCCATTTGGAAGCATCGATCATCCTTTTAATCCACTAGCATTAGCATTAGGTGCAGATGCAACTTTTATTGGAAGAAGTATGGATCGTGATCCTAAGCACTTACAGTATATGTTGAATAGAGCAGCTGCTCATAATGGAACTTCATTCTTAGAGATCTATCAGAACTGTAACATCTTTAATGATGGTGCCTATGAGATCTATACAGAGAAAGCTACCAAAGCTGATCAAGGTTTATATCTTGAGCATGGCAAACCATTGGTGTTTGGTTCAAATAGTCAATTTGGAATCAAGATCGAAGGAATGAAACCAGTAGTGGTTGACTTAGACGGAACTGTAAGTTTAGAAGACCTATGGATTCATGATGAACATGATTTTTATAAAGCACAAGCTTTAGTTAGAATGTTCGATGATCCAAATAAATCGGGTAAACATTTCCCTCGTCCATTCGGTGTGTTCTATCAAACAGACAGAGCATGTTACGAAGACGATATGGCATTACAAATTGATGAAACCATTGCAAGCAAAGGCAAAGGAGATTTAGATAAATTAATTCGCGGAAAAGAAGTTTGGGAAATTGCTTAATTGCTTTAACCAGAAATTTAAAACGCCTCCCCGAGAACTCGGGGAGGCGTTTTTTTGCAAACTGTAATAATCAAATACTTACGATATCATTTCTAATAGCGTATAGCACTAAACCAATACGCGTAGACACATTTAGTTTTTGAAAAAGGGCATCTCTGTAGCCGTCAATTGTTCTGGGACTCAGAAACATGGTATCAGCAATTTGTTTATAGGAAAGATCGCTGCAAATGCGTTTTAAAAATTCCATTTCTCTTTCAGTTAATTCAGCTTTTTTCTTAAAGAGTTCTTGATCCTCTTCGAACTGATTATTCATACAGTGAATAATATTCGAGCACATGAGTTCGTTGAGATAAATGCCTTTTGTTACGAGACTATCCAATGCTGCTTTCAATTCCTGAGGCTCGCTATCCTTGAGTATATAACCTTTTGCGCCATTCTTTAGCATTTTAATAATGGCTCTTTCGTCATTCAACATACTCAATGCAAGTACTTTAATATTGGGGTAATGCGTATAGATCCATCTAGCGGTTTCATAGCCATTCATTTCTGGCATGGTAATATCGAGTAATACAATTTCTGGTAAATTATTTGATTGAATGTTGTCTATGAACTCCCTACCATTACTAGCTTCTGATATAATTTTGTATTCTGAAAATGAATTGATGATTATAGACACACCCCTTCTAAAAAGAATATGATCATCAACAATGGCAATTTTAGTCATGGCTAATATTTTTCTAAAATAAGGAGCAACATAAATACCCGTCGAGGGGAAACTGATAGATGAGCTGCCAAAATCGCATTACAAAAATCTTACAAGTAATTTAAATTAGCTATGATTTTTTAACTGAATTAATAGGGTGAAAACACCGTAAAAATTCGGTGTTTTCTACTTTGTTTTGTATGCATGGCCCAATTACTTTTACACCGGATAAACTGCAGTTGGCTATTACCAATACACCTTTCTAGGTAAACAGTTTCATTGGGGGTTACAAACCAAAAAGAGGTGGCTCGTGCTACCTCTTTTTATTTTACTGGTATCCTATCACAATCCGATGATTCATGTCTCATGAAAGTTGATGCATACCATTAATTGTCTCTTTAAGAAAGAAAATGCGTTAAAGAAAGCAATGTTTGAAAAATACTTTTATCCTTCTAATGAATAAACATGTTGAATAACAACACATTGCAATATATTTTATCTGTTTATACATGCAAATGGCACATTAAAATTTCCTTAAAAAAATCATTTATTATAAAGTAACTTTAGGGTAACCCCTATTAAGTGTCAAGTATGAAACGCGATGATAATTACTTAGATGCAAGTCCAGATATTTTTGATGCGTCAAAGAAGTTTTCAAAGGAAGAAGAATTACTGTTAAAAAGATACCAAACGCTTTTACAGATTTCAAATGATGGAATTCATGTAATTGATAAAGAGGGAAATATCATAGAGGTGAATAATGCTTTCTGTAAAATGTTGGGTTATACTGAGAACGAGATTTTGAAACTGAGTCTTTTTGATATTGATGCCTATTTCGCCAAGGAGAAATTGCCTAAGATAATTGTAAATTTGGTTGACAAAAGTGAAATTTTTCAAACAAAACATCGGAGAAAAGATGGTTCATTAATTGATGTAGAAATAAATGCTTCTTGTGTAAGGTTTGATGGGGTCAATTATATATATGCATCTTCAAGAGATATTACATCTCGAATAAAAGTTAATAAAATACAAGCTGAAGCTTTGGATCACTTGAATAAAATAGCATCTCGTATCCCAGGTGTTGTATTTCAATATGCTTTAAGACCAGATGGCAGTTCTTTTTTTCCTTATGCTAGTGAAGGGGTTAGAGAAATTTATCATGTTAGCCCTGAAGATATTATTAATGATGCGTCAGTTGTATTTAATAAAATTTATAAGGATGACCTTGAAGGAGTAATTCAATCTATCAATGCGTCTGCTAAAAATTTATCTCCATGGCAGTATGAGTATCGTGTGGAAGATGAAGATGGAACCATTCGTTTGCTTTACGGTAATTCTATTCCTCAAAAAGAACCAGATGGAAGTATTCTTTGGCATGGATTTATTACTGATATTACCATGACCAAAAAAGCAGAAAGCCAATTATCAGAATTGTCGAATAGGTATAGGAAGCTGTTCGATTCACATAGCTCAGTGATGTTGTTGATTGATGCCGAATCTGGAAATATTTTAGATGTAAATATCTCGGCAGTTCATTTTTATGGGTATAGTAAAGAGCAGTTAAAGAATTTGAATATTGCAGATATTAACTGCTTAAATAAAGAAGCAATACAACATGAAATGGATTTAGCTGTTTCTGAAAAAAGGAACTTTTTTATGTTTAAACATAAAATTGCTAATGGAGAAATAAAGGATGTAGAAGTACATTCAACTCCTATCATGTTTAACGGAATAAGAATGCTGTTTTCAGTAATTCATGACATATCAGATCGGGTGAAAAATGAAAAACTGGTTAAAGTGTATACTGAAAAGCTTCAACGAGTGAACGGAGATTTAGACAGCTTTGCCTATGTGGCTAGTCATGATCTAAAAGCCCCATTGAATGTGGTGAATGGTTTCTTAGGATTGATTAATAATAAGAAGGAATCTTTGTCGAACGAAACTCGGGATGAATATTTAAGATATATTCAGGGTGCCGTAAATCAAATGAAATCATTGATCAACGATCTTTTGCAATTTTCAAGAATTGGAGGTAATAAAGATTCATTTGTAATGGTGGATGTAAATCTTTTGCTGTTAAACATTCAAGATGTATTATCTGAGACCATTCAACAAAACAAAGCAACCATTACTATTCAGGCGTTACCAATTATTTCTGCCAACAAAACATTGTTAAATGAATTGTTTATGAATTTGATAGGCAATGCATTGAAGTACCACAAATCAGATCAAGAAATTTCAATTGAAGTGGGTTATCAGGAAACTACAGAATCTCATCAATTCTTTGTGAAGGATAATGGTATTGGAATAGCAACTGAGAACTTTGACAAAGTATTTGTTATGTTTAGACGATTACATACTCAAACTGAATTTCAAGGTACAGGTATTGGATTAGCACTTTGTAAAAGAATTATCGAAGCTCATGATGGTAAAATTTGGGTAGAATCTGATTTCGGGAAGGGAAGTACTTTTTATTTCACGATAAAAAAATAAGTATCAGAAGATTGTGTATCTCAAATGTGAAATTGAGCTTGGATAAAGATTAACTTTGTTGGAGCCCATTTTATACACGTATGTTATTGCAAGTTCACCCTATTAACCCCAATCCCAGATACCTGAAGATGATCGTTGATTGTTTAATGTCTGGGGGTGTGATCATCTATCCAACAGATACAATCTATGGTTTGGGATGCGATATTTTTCAGCAAAAAGCAATTGCAAGAATCGCCTTAATCAAACATGTAGAACCTTCAAAAGCCCAATTAAGCTTTGTTTGTCATGATCTGAGCGATCTGAGCAAATACACAAAGAGCATTGATACCCCATTATACAGGCTATTAAAGAATTATCTGCCAGGTCCGTATACTTTTATTCTGCCCGCGAGCAAAGAAGTTCCTAGGATCTTGCAAAGCAAAAAAAGCACCATTGGGCTACGTATTCCTGATAATACTATTGCAAGAACTATTGTGGAAGAATTGGGACATCCCATTTTGTCGGCTTCTTTACCTGGTGACATGGTAGAAGAATATACCGATCCAGAATTGATCTATGAAAATTTCAAGAACCTCGTTGATATCGTTGTGGATGGTGGTATTGGAGGAATGGTTCCATCTACCATTATCGATTGCACAAAAGATTCTTATGAATTGGTGCGGGAAGGTGCTGGGGCTTGGGAAGAATAGTAAATTATTCAATCGAATTAATACTTCATCCGCCCTTAATCCTTAGATTTATTCATGCTTTTTCGCAGCTCAATCCTTTCTTTATTCTTATTTCTTCTTTTATCTGTCGGCAATCTGTTTGCCCAGGTACCGTCTTATATACATTTTGATGTGTCAAGTGGACTGCCTTCCAATGAAATATATAGTATCAAACAAGATGTGAATGGATTTTTGTGGATTGGAACTGATGCTGGTTTGGTAAGGTATGATGGGAATAGTTTTTTTTTACTAAATAACCCTTATTCAAGAGGCGTTTCTGTTAGTGGTTTGATTGAAGATAGAGAAGGGAAAATGTGGTTCAATAATTTTAGCGGTCAAATTTTTTATGTAAAAGGAGATTCCATTTATAAGTTTCAACCATGGGAAAAATATTATAAGAATCAGTTAGCAGACTTTACTATCGATGATAATAATGATATTCTGATTAATAACAACGAAAACTTCGTTTACAAATTTAAGAACCAACAAGATCGGGTAGAAAAATTGGTAGACTCTATCAATACTAAACAGGCTATAACTAAAATGAATGATGGAAAAATAGTTGTTACCTTTTTGAATAAAGCACAACTCTATTCTATTGAGCCAAACAATTCCATCAAACTATTACCCATTTATGATTTGGATGGAACGCAGAATAACAGATCTAAATTGGTCAACCAATTTCAGTTTTATCATTCTTATTTAAATAAACAGACCTTGGGTTTGCAAAGAAGAAACCCCAACGATAAACAACCGTATTTGTATTATTATAAAGACGCAGCGATTTATGTTCATCCAGCAACTGTTATTCTAAAAAAACTACAAATGTATCCGCTGTCGGCCTATGACGACGATAACGGAAACATTTTTGTGGGTACAGAGCAGGGGCTTTTATGGATAAAGAAAAATAATGAGGGATACTATCTACAGAAATATTTTTTAAAAAATGAAGCAGTTTCAAGTATCATGAGAGATAGAGGGGGGAGTATCTGGGTAAGTACTTTAAAAAATGGCATTTATCAGATTCCTAATCTCAATATTTGGATGTCGGGTGGCATTGAAATGGGACTTAAGACTGAAGGGGTAAGTCACTTAGTGATTGGTAAAAATGGAGCCCTTTATGCAGCATCAATAGCCGGGGAAATATTTAGTTATCAAAAATTCAATACAACCCAAGCATTACAATTTAAGCAAAGCTATCAGCGAGATATACAGGCCATGGAATTTGATTCTGTGGGAAATAATATCTTCCTATCTAAACTACTGACCGACGTCTATAACGTTGATACTAAAAAGTATACAGAACAAAACTTTGGTTCATCAGCAAAGGATTATTTTTTTAGAAAAGACGGTGTCATTTTTAGTTCTGGTAATGCGCTTGTTGCATCTGTTAAAAACAATCCGAAACTTTTTGAAAAAGTAATAACAGAAGAATTTCATGTGAAGAAGGATTCGATCTTAAATATTCCACAAAGTCCATACCAAAATGCATTGATCGTAAAACAAAGGAATAAGGGTATATGGTACCAAGAAAATGAGAAAATTTTATGGGTGGGATTTGTAGATGGGTTAAGATATTTTGAAAATCATGAGTGGAAAAAAATGAATGACCCGATCACTGATCAACCAATTATTGCATTCCATTTCGCGGAATTCTTAGATGGAACTTTGTGTATTGCAACAATCAACCAAGGTTTGTATTTGGTGAAAGGGAAAAAGATTTTAAAGCATTTTACAACGCAAAATGGTTTGTTAAGTAATAGGATTAAAAGAGTAAGTACCGATGAAGATGCAGTATGGATGGTGATGCCTGGAGCAGTTCAAGGCTATCGCCTTTCAACTCAGAAATTTACAAAGTTGGTGATCGCAAATAATACAGCTAAAGAAGAGTTGTATGATGTGGCTATTTTGCGAGACACTGTCTACATAGCAACCTCAAAAGGGATACAGTTTTTTCCCGAAACAATTGCAACAATTAATACTGAGGCGCCGAATATTTTAATCAATTCATTTAATGTAGATGGCAAAAAATATCAAACTGATATAGCTCATTTGCTTGCCCATTCAGTGAATACCATTTCAATTAGTTTACAAGGGATCTCGGTTAAAAGTTCAGGAGCTTTAACTTACCAATACCGTTTGTTGGGTTCAGATACCAATTGGGTCACTGCTAGTGCTTCTCAAAATATTGTTCGATATGTATCGTTACCATCCGGCAAATATACTTTTGAAGCAAGAGCGCTCAATGAGGATGGTTATATCAGTAAAAATACTGCAAGAATCAATTTTACAATTGAAGAACAATGGTGGGTATTGCTCATTGCTTCATTGGTTATATCGAGTGCTGTGTATTATTATTTTATAAATAGGATCAATTATTTTAAAAAGAAAAACTTAGCGGAAATTGAACAGGTTCGGACTAGAGAAGAAATTAGAAACTCACAATTAAGCGCCTTAAAAGCACAAATGAATCCGCACTTTATTTTTAATGTGTTGAATTCGATCCAGGAAATTATTTTGGTAAATGATAAACGACAAGCGAATAGTTATCTAGGGAAATTTGCTGATCTAATGCGCTTAACACTTGATCAAAGTAGTAAAATTGCCATCTCGTTAGACGATGAAATACGTTCGTTGACATTATACCTCGAATTAGAAGCACTCCGATTTGAAGAAAATTTTACATATGACATTAAAGTAGCTGATATGTTATATACTTATAATATACTGATTCCAGCCATGCTCATTCAACCATATGTTGAAAATGCCATTAAACATGGATTAATGCATTTGCAAGGTGAGAAAAAACTAACATTATCTTTTTCGCTATTTAATGATCATACTCTATTATGTATTATAGATGATAATGGTATTGGTAGACGAAGGTCTTCTGAATTGAATCGTATGCGAGAAAAAAAGCATACAAGCTTTGCTACTGGTGCAACACAGCGTAGATTGGAATTATTGAATCAAGGAAGGGAACAAACTATTACTGTAAGCTTTGTAGACCAGGTTGACGAACTTGGTAAAGATTGTGGCACAAAAGTTTTACTTTATATCCCTTTAATAAGTTAAACAAGCTTTTCACAAAATAATAAGCCCTGTTCACAAAGTGATTAGTTTTTCTACAAACATTCTCTATAGTTTTACCATAGTTTCAATAACCGGGGGGGAATTGAAATCCTAAAGCCTTGCAATTGCGAGGCTTTATTTTTTAAACCCCTCACAAACTAGTCTCCACGATTCACAAACAAGCTTTTTTAAATAATTTAATAATTAGGTACTTTTAATGCCATGTTAAAAGCGATCATTGTTGATGATGAAGGAAAAGCAAGAAGAATTCTTGAGCGCTTTATCGTGGAGTATTGTCCACAAATAGAAATTGTGGCAATGGCCGAAGACGTTCCACAGGCAGTAAAAGCAATACAAAAAACAAATCCAGATGTTGTTTTTTTAGATATTGAAATGCCAGGTTATAATGGGTTTCAATTATTAGAATTTTTTGATACGATAGATTTTGAAATCATTTTCACAACAGCCTATAGTGAATTTGCATTGAGGGCTTTTCAGGTTAGTGCGATAGATTATTTATTAAAACCGATCCAGATCGATCAGCTTACACAAGCAGTTCAGAAGCTTGAGAAAATGCATGGTCATTCTCTCATTAAAGAACGGTTAGCTACACTCGAAAAAAATTTAGAAGAATATAAGATCAAAAAAATTGTGATTCCACTTAGTGAAGGAAGTTTGTTTGTGGAACTAAAAGACATTCTTTACTTAAAGGCAGAAGGAAGTTATGCCAATATCCTTTTTAAAGACGGGAACAAAGTAATTGTGAGTAAGAATTTGAAGGATTATGAAGATCAGTTAACCATGGAAGAAGGCTTCTTTAGAACGCACAGAAGTTTTCTAGTGAATACCGATTATATCAAACAAATCAGTAGCGATGGCTCAGAAGCTACGATGATCAATGATGCAGTTATTAATATATCTCGCGAACGAAAGCAGGAGTTAGCCATTTATATGAAGCAAAAAAAATTGAACTAAACTTATTCGTTTGGAAACAAACCGGTTTCTTTGGGTAAGATCGAAAAACTTTTCCGGTGGTATTTACAAAGTCCGATTTCAGCAATCGCATTTCTATGGTCGAGCGTACCATATCCTTTATTACTAGACCAATTATAAGCAGGAAATTTTTTATGTAGTTTCTTCATAAAAGCATCTCGATGCGTTTTTGCCAAAATACTAGCTGCAGCAATGCTAGCATATTTACCATCTCCTTTAATAACGCACTGATGAGGAATCTGTGGATATTTCTGAAACCGATTTCCATCGATCAATAAATATTCAGGGATTGTATCCAATTGTTTAATGGCCAAATGCATGGCTTTAATGGAAGCTTTTAGAATATTGATCTTATCTATTTCGTCATGATCTATTTTAGCTACTGCCCAAGCAATAGCATTGGCTTCTATCAGTTCTTTAAGAATTAGCCTGTTCTTTTCTGTTACTTTCTTACTATCGTTCAAGAGCGGGTGATAAAAATCTCTAGGGAGTATTACCGCAGCTGCAAAAACCGGTCCGGCATAACAACCCCTTCCAGCTTCATCGCATCCTGCTTCCAATAGTTTTTCTTGATAATATGCCGATAACATGTACTTAAAATTCCAGAAAGTTTGGTACAGTATCAAATTCATTTTACAAATGCCTTCTTGAAAAAAATATACTACTAACTTTGCACCCTTGAAATGGTCTTTTATGCAGAAAGTCGACAGATCTTCAAAATTGGTTGCAACCTGGCTCTTGATTGGAGTGGGGATGACGATTGTTCAAATTGCCTTGGGTGGGATTACCCGACTAACAGGTAGCGGATTGTCGATCACCGAATGGGATGTGGTTACTGGCTCATTACCTCCTTTGAACGAACAACAATGGTTGATTGAATTTAATAAATATCGCCAAACACCCCAGTTCCAGTATTTGAATTTTGAATTCACACTACACGATTTCAAGTTTATATTTTTTTGGGAATGGTTTCACCGTTTATGGGCTAGAACAATTGGATTGGTTTTCGCTGGTGGCTTTATTTATTTCCTTGCTAAAAAACATTTTAAAAAGGAAATGGTACAACCCTTGCTTTTCTTATTTGCACTTGGAGCATTGCAAGGTGCCATTGGATGGATCATGGTGGCTAGTGGTTTAACAGGCGATGCGATCTATGTGAAACCTATGCGTTTGGCACTTCACTTTATTTTTGCACTGGGATTGTTGGCCTATACTTATTGGTTTGCACTTAGTTTATTAGTGAAGCCACAAGAGATTGTTCCTGTAAAAGCAGGCGTTCGAAAATGGAATTTGATTCTGATAGCGATACTAGTACTTCAATTATTATACGGCGCATTAATGGCGGGACACAAAGCAGCGAATATTGCTGCCACATGGCCCACGATCAATGGGGTTTGGGTACCAGAACATTTATTGAATGGAGATAGCTTTTTTCTAAATGCGATCGACAATAAAATCTGGATTCATTTTGTACATCGTGGCCTTGCATATCTCATGTTGGTAATGATAGTGTTTTGGTCTTATCAATTATATCAAACAAAGGGTGGGAAGCTATTCAACTATCTTCGAACAATGCCCATTGCGATTGTTTTAGTACAAGTAATTTTAGGCGTGTTAACGGTACTTACAAGTGCCAATATTGTGGCGGGCAATTGGGGTATGTTTGAGTGGATGGCCGAATTGCACCAATTAGTGGGAATGCTTTTATTACTGGTATTGGTTTCTTTACTTTATGTAGCGCGTATCGGGAAAATTCTTAAGTAAGAATTGGTCATTGATGCAGCATTGATATGCAAAAATCACTCTTTAGGATATGAAAAAATACCTGCTTGGTATTTGGTTCTCCTTGCCAATTCAATTATTTCTGCTTCACTTTCGCAGATATCAGGTGTTCCTGATATTCTGGTATATGCTTTTTGCAACCCTTACTGGTGATTTCATGCAAACCTTTGGGGCCTATTCACTGTTTCTTGCACCTGAATATTTAGGAGAGGTTACAGCAATTAGTACAGGTATTGTAGGAGTAGCCATTGGTGTTTTTTTTATGGGTTGGAATATTACCACCTTTATCCTGCATAGTAAGAATATACGATTTCTTGCATCTACGGCTCAACCCTTTCTGAAATATTGTATCAATAATTCAATCCTCCCCCTAACTTTTTTGATAGTATATTTTTTTAATGCAGTGAGCTACGCACATAATCAGGAACTCTTTTCAATAGCACAGATCCTGTCAATGATCGGCGGATTTATTGCAGGTGTTTCTTGTACAATCCTGATCTCTTTTATATATTTTTTTGGTGCCGACAAAACCATCTACAGAAGTATGTCGAACACCATCAAAACTGCCAATTCAAATTATGATGAACAGGAACGGACCCATCATTTACCTGCAGAAAAAAATGAATGGCGGGTTGACTGGTTTTTGAGTGCAAAACTTCAATTACGAAAACCAAGAGATGTTCGTCATTACAGTCAGGACTTTTTAGAATCGGTCTTTAAAAGACACCATTTTGCTGCGGTAATAGCAATCGTACTTGCTTTCATTTTTTTAGTGTTGGTTGGATATATTTCTGATAGCCATCTTTTTCAATTGCCAGCGGCTGCCAGTATTATCATTCTTTTTACACTACTGATTGCTGTATCTGGAGCCTTTTCCTTATTTCTTAAAACCTGGAGTATCCCTGTATTGGTTGCTATTTATTTAATACTTAATTGGCTGTACCAAAACGATATTATAGATCCTCGTAACAAAGCTTATGGATTAGAGTATCAGAAAAAAAACGAAAGACCCGTATATAATAAAGCTGCCATTCTTGCCCTAGCTGAAGACAGCAATGCGAAAATTGATAAAGCAAAAATGATTGAAGTGTTAGAAAAATGGAAAGCTAGGCAAGGAAAAGAAAAACCAATTTTATACATCATTAATACTAGTGGAGGTGGAACAAGGAGTTCTACTTTTACGATGAATACCTTGCAGAAATTAGATAGTTTGTTTGGAGGTAAGTTAATGAAAGAAACGTTTTTAATTAATGGAGCTTCAGGTGGGTTATTAGGTGCAGCATATTTTAGAGAATTGTATTACGAAAAATTACAAGGAAAACAAATCAACTTACAAGATCGTAGATGGGTAGATAATATTTCAAAAGATTTACTTAACCCATTGTTCTCTTCCTTTGTTGCAAGAGATATCATGGGCCCTGTTCAGAAGTTTAAGGTGAACGGTCATTTTTATGCAAAAGATCGTGGATATGCATTTGAACAAAAACTCAATGAAAACACGGAGAATGCCATGGATAAAAGCATAGGTGATTATGCCTTTGCCGAAAAAAATGCATTCATTCCCACCATGTTTCTAAATTCTGTGATTAGTAGAGATGGCAGAAAAATGCTGATCAGTACAATGCCTGTACGGTTCATGATGCGTGCCGATATTGATACAAATCGGATTACTCATTCTGATCCTGATCTGGTTGACTTTCATTCGTTTTTTAAAAATATGGATGGAGATGGAATTAGATTCCTTTCTGCACTCAGAATGAATGCTACTTTTCCTTATGTATTACCGAATGTTTGGTTACCCACTAATCCTATTATTGATGTGATGGATGCTGGTTTGAGGGATAATTTTGGGCAAGAAACAGCACTTCGTTTTATTGATAAATTTAAAGATTGGCTTCAAGCAAATACAAGTGATGTAGTGGTGATCCAGATTCGAGATAGGCCGTTGGGTGATTGGGAGAAACCCTATGAAAGCAAGTCATTAATTAGTTTAGTCACAAAGCCTTTTTTATTGCTACAAAATAACTGGTATAAATTACAAGACTACTATCAATATGATCAGTTATCCTATTTAGAAAAAAATTACGGAGAGCACTTTCATCGAATTTGTTTTCAATATGTACCTCAAGTACAGGAAGCTGCTGCGAGTCTAAGTTTTCACTTAACAGCTTCAGAAAAAAGAGATATTGCTATTGCAGTAAAAAACCCAACCAACTTAGCAGAATTTAATAAATTAACTTTTATTCGAAAAGGAGATAGCCGCTAGGGCCGAATTAATTCAAAACAGTTTGGAATGATTTCGATCTTTAATTCCGCGGCTGTTTCTCTTGGTTCACCATCTATATGAAAAGGCGCGTATTTATTATTTTTGATAGTAAGTGCACTGGTTTGAAAATATAGAATGTTATTAGTGCTGATATTTTCTACTAGCTCTGTTAATTTATTATTCCCCCTTATTTGTTTTAAAACAGCGAAAGGCATTTTTGCCTTATTCATCTTTTGTACTACTACAATATCGAGAAGTCCATCATTGAGACTTGCTTTCGGCGCGATAGTAAAATTATTACCGAATTGATTACTATTAGCGATGCTGATAAAAAATGCATCTGTAAAAAATGAGAAGTTTTCTAAAATGATTTCAAATTGATAGGGATGTGCTTTGAAATAGTTGATGAGGCTTTGTTGTGTGTAAGTCATTAAACCCCTCGAAGCCTTGCTCGCAAAATCATGCGCCACTTGTGCGTCAAAACCAACGCCACTAAGCATGCAGGAGAACTGTTGATTTACCAAGAATGCATCAACAAATTTCGACTCTGCTTTGAGAATCAGTTGTATCGCATCTATTGGTTTTTTGGGAATCCCAGCTGCCAATGCTAATCCATTTCCAGAACCTACAGGAATAATTCCAAACCTAATTTTCGTTTCTCGCAATGCATCAACCACCTGATTCACGGTTCCATCTCCACCAATCATTACAATATCAGTGATGTCTTCGCTTTCAATCTTATCCTTTAAAAAAGCGTAATTCCCGGCAGGGTTTGTGAAAGTGAATTCGAATGGAATTTCCTTTTCCTGCATTTCAGTATGCACCAAACGGAGAATTTCATCTTTTTTGGTATTGCCTGATATCGGGTTGACTAAAAAGTTGATCTTTCTCTTCATACAAATCAATAACTAAAATTCAATGCTAAACTGCTGTTACCATTTCAGTAAAGCAGAAGCCCAAGTAAAACCGCTTCCAAATGCAGCTAAGCAAACAAGATCGCCTTCTTTGATTTTACCATTCTGCCAAGCTTCACACAATGCAATTGGAACCGATGCTGCAGTGGTGTTACCATAACTCATGATATTATTGAATACTTGATCATCACGAAGTTTTAGTTTCTGTTGTACAAACTGACTAATTCTAAGATTGGCTTGGTGAGGGATCAGCATATTGAGGTCTTCTGTGGTATATCCATTTTTTGTAAGTGATTCCACAATCACTTCAGGAAATTTTACAATTGCTTTTTTAAAGACTGCTGGACCGTCCATGAATGGGAAAAGCTGTGCTTTATCAATCATAGCGTGACTCATAAACATTTCACCAACTTCTGCTTCTTCGAAATCTGCTACAGGTGTTTCCATCCAATGATTGGCGTGTGAGCCAGGATTGTATTGCGCCAAAATTTCTGCACTTCCTCCATCGCTATGTAAGTGTGTGCTAAGTATTCCCTGATTTTCTTTTTCAGTAGGTTGTAATACTACAGCGCCAGCTCCATCCCCAAAGATCACAGAAACATTTCTACCCCTGGTGCTATAATCCATTCCCATGCTGTGTTTTTCAGCACCGATCACCAAGATATTTTTATACATCCCAGATTTGATAAATTGATCGGCAACACTAAGAGCATATAAGAATCCACTACACTGATTACGTACATCTAGTGCACCCACTTCTTTCATTTGCAGTGCGCGTTGTACCAATACTCCGCAACCTGGAAAATAATAATCGGGAGAGAGTGTAGCAAAAACAATGAAGTCGATATCCTGTGCTGTGATTCCCGCTCTTTCAATAGCAATTTTAGCCGCTTCAACTGCCATGGTAGTGGTGGTCTCTTCTGTACGATGGGCTAACCTTCTTTCTTTGATACCTGTTCTTTCTTGAATCCAGCTATCATCAGTATCCATCCATTTCTTCAGATCGTTATTGGTAACCACTTGTTCAGGAACATACATTCCTATACCTGCAATTTTACTGAGGGGCATAACAGTCGTTTTAGTTAGTAATGACGAAGATAAGAGAATTTGAAATCGGCATAATTCTTTTATTTGATGGGATTCAGGTGCATGATCTCTTTCAAAAATCCAATGGTTTGTTGTTCCACACCTGCCACATCCTTTGATAAAATGGGTGATCCGAGAACATGATTACCTGTATTGGGCATTGCCACAGCTCTTTTTAATTCCTTGGGTGTACCCAATTGATCAAACATGGCTTTAGTAGCGCTAACCTTTACAACGGGGTCTTGATGTTGTTCATCTTTATAATAATAAAGTGTTAAGGCAGGCTGTTTGATGGATTGAAAAGTAGCTTCCGTCATTTTATTTTCTAATAATTCCTCTAATGAAACTAGTGCCTCCAATCTGTATTTCGTATTCCAGTATTTCGCATAAACCGAATCGGATGGAATGATATTATAATTTGTTCCTTTAACCATTCGGGCAATTTGTAAACCCCAGGGATTATTTAGTAACCACGCATTAGGATCGTTCACAGCGATATTGGGCGAATACAAAATCAAACCCGCAACATCTGGAAAGGTAGCCGCCAATTGCAATGCTAGTGTGCCACCCGTAGATGTGCCCATCAAAATTACTTTATCGCCTAATTGCTTTCCAATAGCATATGCCTGCTTCGCTGTTTCCCATAAATTATCTGCAGTCAGATTCATTAATTCCTCAGTAGTATCAATCCCGTGTTGTGATAATCTTGCTAAATATAAATTGCAACCGAATTTTTTTGCAACGTTCAAATGTGTAGGAGCACCTTCCATTTTACTCGCACTAAATCCGTGTAAGTAAACAATTGCATAGGGTGTTTTCTTTTTACTGGTATCTGCCCAAACTATTTCTGCTTCATTATCTTTTTTAACCTGGTGCTTCGATTCTTCTTGTTGCACATAAGCTGTTAAAGCAGTTGGTTCAGCAGGTACAGTTGGCAAAACAGTAGCGTAGACTGGTTTTGCGGGATGCGGTCCTAATAAATAAACGATAAAAACAATTAAGACTAGGGCCAATACTATTTTAAGCAATCGCATGAAGAAAGATTTTTATTTGAGTAATTAAATTAGATGAAATAATTGAATAGGCGATAGGAATGAGGGTGTTTGGTATAATTATTTACTATATTGGCTTACCAAAATTGCTGTATGACTGCTCCAAAACGATTTCTTGCCCTGGACGTATTCAGGGGTATGACCATTTGCTTGATGATCATTGTAAATACGCCGGGTAACGACATGACTTTTGCACCGCTACTTCATGCAAAGTGGCATGGTTTCACACCAACCGATCTTGTATTTCCTTCTTTTCTTTTTGCCGTGGGTAATGCTATGAGTTTTGTTATGCCTAAGTGGGAGGGAATGAAGCAGTCTGTGATCCTCACTAAAATCTTCAAAAGAACCGCACTCATATTCTTACTTGGCTTTCTCATGTATTGGTTCCCATTTGTAAGATTGGATGATAATCACCAAATCATATTTGCGCCATTGAGCGATACAAGAATATTAGGTGTGTTGCAAAGAATTGCGCTTTGTTATGGTATTGGATCTTTGATGATCTATTTCTTAAAGCCTCGATTGGCATTAATAATAAGTATCGTATTCCTTTTTCTTTATTGGGGAATTTGTATTTGGTTTGGTGATGCATCAGATCCGTTGAGTATGACTGGTAATGCAGGACAGAAACTTGACCTTTGGTTATTTGGCGAGTCGCATTTGTATCATGGAGAAGGAATTGCTTTTGATCCCGAAGGACTATTAAGCACCATGCCAGCCATCGCGAATGTGGTAGCCGGATTTACCGTTGGGGCTTATGTTCAGAAAAAAGGGAAAGAATACGAGGGTCTGGCTAAATTATTATTGACTGGGGCCTTGCTTTTATTCTTAGCCTATTGTTGGAATATGGTGTTCCCAATCAACAAAAAACTATGGACTTCTTCCTTCGTTTTAATCACAGTTGGACTAGATTGCATCATTATTTCGGCGATTATCTACCTGATCGACTTTAAAAACAAGACCAGTTTCACTTATTTCTTTGAAGTGCTGGGTAAGAATCCCTTATTTGTGTACCTGCTTTCAGAAATCTTGGTGATTTGCTTGTATATGATTCCAATGGGAGATAACTCTAACTTATTCAGCTGGATATATATGAATATATTTAGTTATGCTGGTAATTATTTTGGATCTCTGCTCTTTTCTGTCAGTTATATGTTGGTTTGTTGGAGCGTAGGATACCTGCTCGACAAGCGGAAAATCTATATTCGAGTATAACGATCCTGTTAAGTTTTAAGTTGCCCATTGCCCTCCGGCCGTAAAGCCGTACCTTTGCAGCCTTAAAATTTTACATGGAAATAAGAAATATTGCTATCATCGCCCACGTAGATCATGGCAAAACAACATTAGTAGACCGGATTTTACAGACTACTAAGGTATTTAGAGACAACCAAGATACTGGTGATTTGATCATGGATAGCAACGATCTTGAAAGAGAAAGGGGTATTACCATCTTCAGTAAAAATGCTGCTGTTACCTATAACGGAGTAAAAATAAATGTAATTGATACCCCGGGTCACTCTGACTTTGGCGGTGAAGTTGAGCGTGTTTTGAAAATGGCTGATGGAGTTATCCTTTTAGTGGATGCTTTTGAAGGACCAATGCCTCAAACTCGTTTCGTATTACAAAAAGCCTTACATCTTAATCTTAAACCGATTGTTGTAATCAATAAAGTAGATAAAGCAAACTGCCGCCCTGATGAAGTGCACGATGCGGTTTTTGAATTATTCTTCAACCTTGATGCAACAGAAGAGCAGTTGAATTTCCCTACTTTCTATGGTAGTGGTAAAAACGGTTGGTTCAATGATAGCCTTACACAAACAGAAGACATTCTTCCTTTGATGGATGGTATCATTAAATATGTACCAGAACCAAAAATATCTGAAGGAACTTTGCAAATGCAGATCACTTCTTTAGATTATTCTTCTTTCTTAGGTAGGATCGCAATCGGAAAAGTAACACGTGGTTTGATCAAAGAAGGACAAACTATTGCACTTGTACAAGGTGATGGTACTTTCAAAAGATGTAAAGTAAAAGAATTATACGTTTTTGAAGGAATGGGCAAACGTAAGGTATCAGAAGTGTTATCTGGCGATTTGTGTGCTGTTGTTGGATTAGACGATTTCAATATTGGTGATACCATTGCAGATCTTGAAAACCCAGAAGCACTTCCAGTAATTAGTGTGGATGAGCCTACAATGAGTATGACTTTCAGCATTAACAACTCACCTTTCTTTGGTAAGGATGGTAAGTTTGTTACATCTCGTCACTTGCGTGATCGTTTGATGAAAGAGACTGAAAAGAATTTGGCATTACGTGTTGAAGATACAGACAGTGCAGATAGCTTCTTGGTATTTGGTCGCGGTATCTTACACCTTGGGATCTTGGTTGAAACCATGCGTCGTGAAGGTTACGAATTAACTGTTGGTAATCCTCAGGTATTGGTAAAACAAATCGATGGTAAGAAACACGAACCTTATGAGAACTTGGTAGTAGATGTACCAGGTGAATATAGCGGTAAAGTAATCGACTTGGTTACACAACGTAAAGGTGAAATGCAGATCATGGAAAGCAAAGGTGAAATGCAACACTTGGAGTTTGAAATTCCTTCACGTGGATTGATTGGTTTACGTTCTCAAATGCTTACAAACACTGCTGGTGAAGCTGTAATGGCCCACCGCTTTATTGAATACAAACCTTGGAAAGGTCCAATCCCAGGAAGAAGTAATGGTGTATTGGTTGCAAAATTTGGTGGTACTACAACGGCCTATTCAATTGATAAATTACAGGATCGTGGTTCATTCTTTATTGAGCCAAGTGATGAAGTTTATGCAGGTCAAGTTATTGCTGAGCACATTAAGCCAGGTGATTTGAATGTAAATGCTGTGGAAATGAAAAAGCTAACTAACCACCGTGCAAGCGGAAGTGATGATAGCGTTCGTATCGTTCCAAAATTGCAGTTCACTTTAGAAGAGTGTATGGAATATATTCAACAAGATGAGTGTATTGAAGTTACACCTAAGAATATTCGTATGCGTAAAGTGGTGTTGAACGAAGAAGATAGAAAGAAGAGCTCTAAGAGTATGCAGAGTGAAGCAGTAGGATAATTTCAAAATTGAACATATATAGATCCCTGGTATTTACCGGGGATTTTTTTTGTTAAATACTCAAATTGAAACAGTCTGTTTATTAAAACATCTTATATTAACATCCTCAATATTTATTCTAATAGCATGAAAAAGATTCTCAGTTTTATATCTGTTGTTGCATTATTGCTTGTATTGGGATCTTGTTCAAAAACAAGCCCAGAGTTAACAACCAACCTACGATTTATTAATTTGTCGCCCAATGCAGGAATACTTGATGTATATGCCAATAGTACACTAATGGTAGGAGGGGTAAGTTATAATGCTGCTTCAGGTTATCAGTCGATCAATTCATCTACTTCATCAATCACAATTACACAAGGAGGATCAACCAGTGTGATCATAACTGGTAGTGTTGGTTTTAATGCCAATAGTTATTATTCAGCAATTGCTTATGATTCGGTGTCGAAACTAAAAGTTGATTTTATTCAGGATGATCGTACTGCACCACCGGCTGGCAAAACCTATATTCGCTTCTTTCATTACGTGAGTGGAATCTCTCCTGTTGACATTATTAAAGCAGGATCAACTGCCAATAAACTTTTTGCAGGAAGAACCTATTTAGACCATAGTATTACTGCCAATAACTTTACTGCATACACTGCTTTCGATCCTGGACCGTTCAGCATTTCTGCAGTTGTTGCTGGCACAAGTGTATTAATAACTCAATTACCGAACTTTGATGCTGCTGCGGGTAAATCTTATACAATTGTACTTAAGGGATTCAGTAAAGGAACGGGTAATGATGCCATCTACTTAGGACCTATCTCAGACAAATAAAAAATAAAAAAGTAACACTGAGAATGATGAAAGATTCGTCGGTGTTACTTTTAAAATTGGTTCAATTATTTTTTTGTTACACTAACTTCAGAAACAGTATTTGTACTAAAAGCTACATTAAAGATTTCTTTGAATGAACTTTTCTCAGACTGAATTAAAAAGGTGATTTTGTTAACATCCATATTTGCTGGGAAAACAAACTTTTTGTTAAATAGTTTCTCAGAATACTTATCAGAGAAAATTACTTCACCTAATTCATCAAGTACATAAACTCTAAACGACTTTCCTGATTCGTTGTTGAATTTTACATTGAAGAACATATTTTCTTTTTCAGTTCCTATGTATTTCACTTCGATTTTCTTTGTAGGGTCGATAGCTGAAAACTTAATGATACCAGTGCTTGCGTTAGCAGAAAGAAAGAACATTCCAGCAAGTAAGTTGCCTAAGAAAAATCTTTTTGCGATTGTGTTGATTGATTGCTTTTTCATGATTTTTTAATTTTTAAGATTAAATAAATTAGTAACGAACTTCTTGATGGCACAAGCAATCTGTTAAACAGACATTTTTTTTCTCAGATGGTGTAGCAATGCGAGGATAAAACGAACGACGATCATCCGGAATTTTAGATAATTATCTTGGATGGTCGATACAAGGGTTAATACAATTAATAAAAAAAGGTAACCCCAGTATTTTGAGATTACCCTACTATTTTAGTTATTTATCCTATAACAAACTGAAAATCAGTTCATTAGAGACGTGTTAAGCTTGTGGTTTATTTAGTGTTTCCCACAAAAGATCTTTTAGTTCTGTTAAGCCTTTGTTAGTTAAAGAAGAAATAAAAATCAACGGAATGTTCGTTGGCAATTCTTTTTTGATCGCCTCTTTTAGTTCTTCATCCAGCATATCTGACTTACTAATTGCGATCACAAAATCTTTTTGTAATAATTCTGGATTGTATTCTTCTAATTCATTTCTTAAAATGTCAAACTCTTTTTTATGATCATCACTATCTGCAGGAATTAAAAATAGCAACGCAGAATTTCTTTCAATATGTCTTAAAAAACGATGACCCAAACCCTTTCCTTCAGCAGCACCTTCAATAATTCCTGGAAGATCTGCTATGCAAAATGATTTATTGTCACGATACGACACCATGCCTAATTGCGGTGTAAGTGTTGTAAATGCATAGTTCGCAATTTTAGGTTTTGCCGCTGTGATCACAGATAGCAAAGTAGATTTTCCAGCATTCGGAAATCCTACCAAACCTACGTCTGCCAATACTTTCAGCTCTAACACTTTCCAGCCTTCAAAGCCAGGTTCTCCTGGTTGCGCGTGCTCTGGGGCTTGATTTGTTGGTGTTGCAAAATTGCTATTACCCAATCCGCCTCTACCACCTTTCATTAATATTATTTCTTGTCCGTCTTCTAAGATCTCTGCATCAATCTTGCCAGTTTCCTCATCTCTTGCAATGGTACCAAGTGGCACTTCAATGATAATATCATTTCCATCTTTACCCGTACAATTATTCTTACTTCCCATCTCACCATCTTCTGCTAATACATTTTTAAAATAACGTAAATGCAGGAGGGTCCATAAATTACTATTACCTCTTAAGATAATATGTGCACCTCTACCACCATCACCACCATCGGGTCCACCCATCGCGGTTAGTTTATTGCGCATAAAATGGCGAGAACCAGCTCCACCATGACCAGAATGGCAAAATATACGGATGAGGTCGATAAAATTACTTCTTTCAGACACGCTCTAAATTCATTAATGTGTAATTGCAAATTGCAACGGGCAAAGTTACGCTAAATAATTTTCTTGCCTGTTCTAAAGCAAGTGCCCTTCAATACCGCTACAGTTAGGTTCATTTGATTAGTAATGTTGATTTGATACAAACCGGTTGATCTTCCATTATTCTCCTTTAAAAATTGGGAATCTCTTTTCTAAAAATGCAGCAGCTCCTTCTTTGAAATCGTATGTAGCTGAGGCTTTCTGTTGGAAATTATCTTCCAGATCTAATTGTTCTTCTAAAGAATTCGAATAACTATGATTCAATGCATGTTTAATATAGGCTAGTGCCTTTGTTGGCATCGTTGCTAAAGTGTTTGCAAGGCTAGTTGACTCCCCCACAAAATTTTCATTGTCGAAAACCTTATAGATCATGCCCATCTGAAATGCCTCTTGTGCACTTACTTTATCTCCCAACATCATCAGTGCTGATGCTCTTTGAAACCCGATCAATCTTGGTAATGTAAAAGTGCCACCACTATCTGGAATCAAACCAATTTTTGAAAATGCTTGAATAAAACTTGCACTGCTATTGGCAACCACAATATCACATGCGAGTGCAATATTTGCGCCAGCACCAGCCGCAACTCCATTCACCGCTGCAATTACTGGTTTAGGGAGATTTCTAATTTTCTTTACGATCGGATTATAATGCTCGCTTAAGATCTTTTCCATGCCTGGTCCGTTTGGATCAACCACTTCTGCAAGATCCTGACCTGCAGAAAAACCTTTTCCAGATCCTGTGATGTAAACACATCTCACTTCTTTAATAGATGCCGCTTCGTCTAAATAATTTTGGAACAGTAAAGCCATTTCTCTATTAAAGGCGTTGAGCTTATCTGGTCTGTTAAGTGTAATAAAAGCAATATTGTTTTCGATATGCAATAAAATGGAAGACATATATATGAATTGAAATGTGAAACTGATAAACATTATTTTATTAATGACATTTAAAATAGTCAAAAGGTTCTAAACAATTACTGCATTTAAATAATGCTTTACACGCAGTACTTCCAAATGCAGAGATTAATATGGTTTGGTCAGATCCACATTGCGGACAAACAACTTTCAAATCTTCAATATGTGTTTGATCACAGCTCTTACCAATTGGTGCAGCAATTCCATAAGTTTTTAATTTCTCTTTTCCCGATTCAGACATCCAATCGGTGGTCCATGCTGGAAACAACACCTGCTCAATTTTAATATGCCGATAGCCCGCCGTTGTTAGTACAAATTTTATTTCAGCATTGATCATATCAACAGCCGGACAAGCTGAATAAGTTGGCGTAACAAGTACACTCACTTCTGATTCAAACTGGTCATCGTTAACATTAGTAATAACAACTGAACGAACAATCCCTAGATCAATAATTGATAATACAGGGATCTCAGGATCTTTCACCGATTCCAATAGTTGCAAAATTGCTGTTTCCTGTGTGAGCATCTTTTACTTTTTAATTACCATTCTGCATTGGGGTATGCTCTTTGTAAGAATTGCATATCAGTAAGAATGTATCCTAGATGTTCTGTATGATTACCTACTTTTCCTCCTTTTTGCATCCATCCATCAACTGGAATCATTAACCCTGCTTCATCAAAAACAGATTTAATTTTTGCTTTCCAATCTTGTTGAATAGAATGATGGCTATCGCCTAGAATAATCATTTCATAGTCTGCAAAATCTATCCATTCATTGGTATACGACCAAAGAATCGCAATAGCATCTTCCATTCTTTTTTTGCTTTCTGTGGTGCCATCTCCCAAACGCAGCACCCAATCTGAACTCCAACGTAAGTGATAGTTCAGTTCTTTCAAAGATTTAGATGCGATTGCAGCTAATTGTTCGTTTTGATTGTTTGCTAATGCTTGGTATAAGTGATATTGATAAGCTGATACGATAAATTGTTTTAGGATAGTTTGCGCCCAGTCGCCATTCGGCAATTCAGCCAATAAGCAATTTTTAAAATCCCAACTATCGCGCAAATAAGCCAAGCTATCTTCTGTTAATTGCTCACCGTTTGTTTCAGAAATTAATTCTGCAGCGTATTGATAAAAATTTCTAGCCTGACCCACCTGATCCAGTGCAATATTGGTGAGTGCAATATCTTGCTCTAATATAGGACCATGCCCACACCATTCACTATTTCTATGTCCCATGATCAATGCATTATCACCTAAGTGCAATACGAATTTGATCAAAGGATTGTCTATATCTTTTGTTGTTATCATTGAAGACTCTAATTATCTAATTCGTTACATATGTTTCAACTCATCAGGCAATTCATAAAAACTAGGGTGGCGATAAATCTTATCGTTCGCAGGTTCAAACAATGCCGCTGAATCATCCGGATTACTTGCATGTATATTTTTACTCTCAACCAACCAAATGCTTACGCCCTCACCTCTTCTCGTATAAACGTCCCTTGCATTTTCTAAAGCCATCACCGCATCTGCGGCGTGTAAACTTCCTACGTGTTTATGATCTAGTCCCTGTTTGCTTCTAATAAAAACTTCCCATAATGGCCATTCGTTTTTAGATGCGTTTGTTGAATTGCTTTCTGCAGCATTATTTTTTTCTTCTCCGTAATCGCCATAGAACATTTTTCTAATGAACGTTTTCATATACTTTATTTGAATTGTTCAACTGATTAGTATGTTTTTTTTCTGCATAAGCACTTGCAGCTTCTCTAACCCATGCACCTTCATCCCATGCTTTTCTTCTGGCATCCAATCTTTCTTTATTGCATGGCCCGTTTCCTTTGAGCACTTGCCAGAATTCGTCCCAGTTTATTTTGCCATAGTCGTAATGTTTTTTCTCTTCGTTCCACTTAAGGTCTGGGTCAGGCAATTTCATACCAAGAATTTTGATCTGCTCTGCGATCATGTCAACGAATTTCTGTCTGAGTGCATCATTCGAAAAACGTTTGATCTTCCATTGCATACTTTGAATGGTGTTGGTGCTTTCGTCATCTGGCGGACCAAACATCATTAAACAAGGCCACCACCAACGATCAATCGCGTCTTGGCACATTCTTTTTTGTTCATCAGTGCCTTTACTTAAAACCCATAAGCTTTCAAATCCTTGGCGTTGATGAAAACTTTCTTCTTTACAAACTCGAACCATGGCTCTAGCATACGGACCAAAACTGGTTCTACAAAGAGGGACTTGGTTCATGATTGCTGCGCCATCTACTAGCCATCCAATGGCACCCATATCGGCCCATGTAAGGGTTGGATAATTAAAGATGGAACTGTATTTGGCTTTGCCAGAATGTAATTGATGATACATTTCATCTCTTGAAATGCCCAAGGTTTCTGCAGCTGAATAAAGGTATAAACCATGGCCAGCTTCGTCTTGGATCTTAGCCAAGAGGATCGCCTTTCTACGAAGGCTTGGGGCTCTTGTAATCCAATTTCCTTCTGGGAGCATACCAACCACTTCGCTATGGGCGTGTTGACTGATCTGACGGATCAGTGTCTGCCGATATTTATCGGGCATCCAATCTTTTGGTTCGATCTTGTGTTCTTGATCGATCTTCTGCTGAAACTGTTCTTCTAAGCTTGTTTCCATGTGCAATGCTTGTAAGTAAAAATAAAGAAAGTAAATGGATAAGCTAACATTTGTTAGCGGTTTTGATAGGTTGATTTGTTAAGAATATCGGCAGCAATTTGAAGGTATTATGTAAATTACACTTATGAATAAAATATTGAGAAGTAGACTAACGATTTTGTTGATTCTTTTCTTATTGAGTTTCACTTCATGTATTCATAGGAATCCTTTTAGAAACGATATACATGCGTTCTTAGAAAAAGATAAAATAGTTGCACCTGCAAAAAATAGCATCTTATTCATAGGTAGTTCAAGCTTTACTTTATGGACTACTTTGGAAACAGATTTTCCTGGATATCCCATCATCAATCGGGGGTTTGGAGGTTCTACTATTCCTGATTTGACCCTATATGTAAATGATATTGTAATCCCTTATCAGCCAAAACAAATATTTATCTATGCTGGAGAGAATGATCTCTCAACACCTGAAAATGCCATAGCAGTAGAAGTTTTGGATAGGTATAAAAAATTGTACCAAACTATTAGAACAGGCTTGCCCAATGCGGAAGTAGTTTTTATTTCAATAAAACCTTGCCCAAGTAGATGGCATTTAGAATCAGTGATCGTTGATGCCAATCAAAAAATTGAAGCATACATTAAAACTCAACCAAAGTCAATTTTTTTAGATGTACACCATGCCATGCTGCTCAACGATTCAACAGTGAACCCTGATCTATTTCGTGAGGGTAAATTGCATATGAATGAGAAAGGCTACGATATTTGGAAAAAGATCATCCAACTTCAACTGATGCATTAAATATCAAAATCAACCACAATTTTTTCTGATCTTGGGTGTGCTTGGCAAGTAAGAATATATCCTTGATCAATTTCATCAGGCTCTAGTCCATATACCCTGTCCATCTCAACTTCGCCTTCTATTAATTTTGCTTTACAAGTACAGCAAACTCCTTTCTTACAAGCAAATGGAAGATCTGCACCAGTAGCCATGGCGGCGTTTAGGATAGAATTGCCATGATAGGGTAGCAAAAAATCGAAGGAACGTCCATCTTGTTTTACAGTTATTTTGCTATTGATTCCCGCATCATTCGAATTTGATAGGATCGTATTTTTAGGGGCAACACTATTGGATATGTTGAATAATTCGAAATGAATTTTTGTATCGTTAATAGAAATAGTTTTTAGAAATGCTTTTACAGAAAAGATCATCTCTTCTGGTCCGCATAAAAAAAACGCATTTATTTTTTGTGGATCAATGGTGCTACTCAAAATTCTTTGACATTTCTCTTCATCAATTCTTCCGAAATGCAAATCACTTTCTGTTTTTTCTCTTGAAAGAATATAGATGATTCGAAAACGGTCGAGATACTTATTCTTCAAGGCTTCTAGCGCTTCTTTAAAAAGAATGGAGTACCTATTTCTATTCCCATACACTAAAGTGAAACTACTTTTTCTTTCAGTTAATAGTGTTGTTTTAATAATCGAAAGAATAGGAGTGATACCACTGCCAGCCGCAAAAGCAACATAATTATTTTCATGTTCTTCTGAAAGTTCTGAAAAAAATTTACCTGCTGGGGGAAACACTTCTAACTCATCAAACTTTTGAAGCTGGTCATTTGCATAGGTAGAAAAAATACCATTTGGAATTTTCTTTACTGCAATTCTCAATTCCTGATCAAACGGACTACTACAGATCGAATAGTTTCGGCGAATAGCTTCGCCATTAAAGTCTTTTTTGATTGTAATGTATTGACCCTGTTTAAAGCTGTAAAGAGCTTCCAGATGTTTGGGTATATCGAATACAATAGAAACACAGTCGGCCGTTTCTTTACGTACTTCTTTAACCTTGAGTTTGTTGAATTGCAAGGACATAGTTTTAATTAACGATTCACCAACCCGCCCACTAGAATGCTGATCATATTTTCTTCTAATTCTTCAGCGGTAATTTTTTGAGTTGATCGATGCCAGCTTTCAATACCACTGATGGCGTGTAACATAATTAGGACTGCAGTAGGGGCATCAATTTTTTTGATCTCGTTTTTATATATGCCAGTTTCGATAATTGCAGCAAAACGTTTACGATAAATCCTTCTTTGATTTTGAAAATTGGATAGATAAGGATCTGACAAATGTTTCCATTCACGATCGCTCACATATACTTCTTCATAGTGATGAATCATTTCATTAATGTGGAAACGAAGCAACTTTTCAATCTTTGCAACAGAACCTGATTGTTCTGCCTCCACTTCATCAATTTTATGTAAAAAGCGATTTGCTACACTAAAACATAACTCGTGTAGGATCTCTGTTTTCGATTTAATGTGATTGTATAAGCTAGCTGCTTCAACGCCAACTGCTTCAGCCAAATCGCGCATACTGGCCGCTTTAAATCCTTTTTCCCTAAATAGGGTTGCTGCCTTAGAGACAATGACTTCTTTCCGAGTAAGATTGTTTTCTGTTTTAATTCTTGCCATTCCGTAAAGATAATATACTAACGAATGTTAGCGCCATTTTGGGTGAAAAAAAGTTTTTTTGTTAGTTTTTGACATTTCAAAACATGGAATCATCCTAGCTTTTTTACGCTTTTATAAAAGAAAAGAGCTATCTGTAAAGGGTATTAGCCTTAAATCACCTAGTTTCGCAACCCGATAACAAACCTTACATTATGTCTTTAGTAGTAGTTGGTTCAATGGCTTTTGATGCTATTGAAACCCCCTTTGGAAAAAGTGATAAAATTATTGGTGGCGCAGGCACTTATATCGCTTGGTGCGCCTCAAATTTTACAGCAGTTAAGCAAATCTCAGTAGTAGGTGGTGATTTTCCGGATGCGGAATTAACTGCACTAACAGATAGAAAAGTAGAACTCGAAGGTGTTCAAATTAAAAAAGACGAAAAAACTTTTTTCTGGAGTGGTCGTTATCACATGGATATGAATACCCGTGATACACTCGAAACTCAATTGAATGTATTAGCAAATTTTCAACCAGTTGTTCCGGATAGCTATCAGGATTGTGAGTTTTTGATGTTGGGAAACCTAGCACCAGAGGTTCAGCGCTCAGTCATTGAGCAGTTGAAAACTAAGCCTAAGTTGATCATCATGGATACCATGAATTTCTGGATGGAGATTGCAATGGAAGAATTGAAGAAAACAATCGCATTGGTGGATGTCTTGATGGTGAACGATAGTGAAGCCCGTCAGTTAAGTGGAGATTTTTCTTTAGTGAAAGCTGCAAAGACCATTATGAAAATGGGACCAAAATTTTTGATCATTAAAAAAGGAGAGCATGGTGCTTTACTTTTCCATGGTGAAAAAGTTTTCTTTGCTCCAGCATTACCACTTGAAGAAGTATTTGATCCAACAGGTGCTGGTGATACTTTTGCTGGTGGCTTTATCGGACATATCGCAAGGACCAAGGACATTTCTTTCGAAAACATGAAAACCGCGATCATCGTGGGTTCTGCGATGGCTTCGTTCTGTGTGGAGAAATTTGGAACTGAGCGCTTAAGAGAAATTAATAAAGCTGATATCGATGCTAGAATTGCTGAATTTGTTCAGTTAGTAAACTTTGATATTGAACTAGTTTAAGTTTAATTGAAAATAATTTTGGCATATTTAAGCATTCACAATATTTTCGCAACGCAATGATGACAATGAAACATACAAAACGTAATAAGAAACCTCTCTAAAGGGAAGGTGTCTCAACGTTGTGTATGATCAATATACTTAGAGGCCTTCCCAAATTGGGGAGGCCTTTTAATTTTCAATCAATTAAAAAATAAAAAATGAAAGTAGCCGTAGTAGGTGCCACCGGCTTAGTAGGCACTAAAATGTTGCAGGTTTTAGAAGAACGTAATTTTCCGGTTTCAGAAATTGTTCCGGTAGCTTCCGAAAGGTCAGTAGGTAAAGAAGTGATCTTTAAGGGTAAAAGCTATAAGATAGTGAGCATGGAAGACGGAATTGCAGCCAAACCTGCCGTGGCTATCTTCTCTGCTGGTGGTGGTACCTCTCTTGAATGGGCTCCAAAATTTGCAGCTGCTGGTATTAGAGTGATTGATAACTCATCTGCATGGAGAATGGACCCTACCAAAAAATTAGTGGTTCCAGAAGTTAATGCAAGTGTATTAACTGCCGAAGATTTTATCATCGCAAATCCGAACTGTTCTACGATTCAAATGGTAGTTGCATTGCAACCATTGCACAGCAAGTACAAAATCAAAAGAGTAGTAGTAAGCACTTATCAAAGTGTTACAGGTACTGGTAAAAAAGCGGTCGATCAATTATTCAATGAAAGAAAAGGAGTTGAAGGAGAAATGGCGTACAAATACCAGATCGACTTGAACGTGATCCCACAGATCGATGTGTTTTTGGATAATGGTTACACCAAAGAAGAAATGAAAATGGTGAAAGAAACCAATAAGATCATGCAAGATGATAGTATTCGCGTAACTGCTACTACGGTTCGTATTCCTGTAGTTGGCGGACATAGCGAAAGCGTGAATGTAGAGTTTGAAAACGAATTCGATTTGGAAGAGGTTAAAACTTTATTGGCAGGTTCTCCTGGAATTATTTTACAACAAGATGATGCGAACCAATTATATCCAATGCCTTTATGGGCACACGAGAAGGATGAAGTGTTTGTAGGTAGACTTCGTAGAGATGAAACTCAGGATAAAACATTGAACATGTGGATCGTGAGCGATAATCTTAGAAAAGGAGCTGCAACAAACGCCATTCAAATCGCAGAATATATGATCTCAAAAGGTTTGTTATAAGTTTTTAGTTTGAGTTTTTTCAAAGCCCCCATTCCCGAGTACTCGGGAGGGGGTTTTGTTTTTGTTGCAATCGGTAATTGCTTAGTAACTTTAGGTAATTACTGAAGCTATGAAGTTGCTTTCCGCTAAACAGTTTCAAGAATGGGATGCTTATACCATTTGCCATGAACCCATTAGTTCTATCGAATTGATGGAACGCGCAGCATTGCTTTGCACAGAAACAATTGCCAGATATTTTTCTATCGATCAAGTCATTAAAGTTTTTTGTGCCAAAGGAAATAATGGAGGCGATGGATTAGCCATTGCAAGACTATTAATTGGTAGAGGATACGAGGTATCAGTATATGTGTTGGAGCAAGGAAAAATTGGAAGCAACGACTTTCAAGCCAATTTGCATCGGCTGCATAGTTTTACTACAGAGATTCATTTTATACAATCAGCAGAGGCGTTTCCAATTGTACAAGAAACCGACTTATTGATCGATGCATTGTATGGTACAGGATTAAAGTCAGAGTTGATTGAACTACCGAAAGCCCTAGTTGAATTTTTGAATTTATCTGGGGCACAAATTATTTCAATTGATATTCCTTCTGGTATGTATGTTGACCAATCATCTAATGGCAACACCATCATCAAAGCCAATACCACTTTTAGTTTTCAGGCATTAAAACTTTGTTTTCTAGCAGCTGAGAACGCGCCTCATTTTGGAAATGTAGTACTCTTAAATATCCAATTACAGCCAGGGTTTTTGAAAACCGTAGCTTCTGATTATGATTTATTGGAAAAAGAAAAAGTAAGATTACTTGTTAAGCCAAGGAACGATTTTTCTCATAAAGGAAAATTTGGTCATGCATTGTTGATTGCTGGAAGTATTGGAAAAATGGGAGCTGCCATTCTTTCTGCAAGAGCTGCGATGCGTTCTGGAATAGGGATGCTTACTATTTCAATTCCTACAAATACCGATGCTGAAATTCACACTGCAATTCCTGAGGCAATGGTCTTGAATAGAGAAACTTCAGTCGTTGATTTTGATAAATTTTCAACGATTGGAATTGGTCCGGGTATAGGTACAGACCTAGATTCAGAAACCGTCTTAGAAAATATAATTGAACATTTCAAAAAGCCGATATTACTTGATGCAGATGCGATCACGATTCTTTCTAAACATCCGGACTGGCTTTCAAGGATCAGTTCTGATTCAATTCTTACGCCACACCCAAAAGAGTTCGATCGTTTATTTGGTGAATCAGCCAATGAATTTAAAAGATGGCAAAAAGCTGTTCAACTATCTGAGCAACACCAACTGATCATTTTAGTAAAAGGTCATCATACATTAATTGCTGCGAAAGGAAAAGCTTGGTTCAATAGTACAGGTAATGTTGGACTCGCGAAAGCCGGTTCTGGCGATACTTTGAGCGGTATCATCACTTCTTTACTGGCACAGGGATATGCTTCTACAGTAGCTGCTATACTGGGTGTATACTTACATGGCTTGGCTGCAGATTTAGCACTTGGCTTTCAATCAACCGAATCACTACTTGCGTCCGATATCATTGAATGTATTGGTATGGCATTTAACGATTTAGCGAACTACGAAAATTAAAGTTGTTTTAATCTGCTAATGCCTCATTCAAAAAAACGATCATTGGGTATAGCGCTTCAAAAGCTGTGGTAATTGTTTTAACCAATTCTTTTCCTGTCAATTCCTTGTCGGCAATTGGTTTTAAAGCGATCCAACTTTTTAATTTGATGTAGTCGATCGCAGGATTATCTTTTTCATATCCCTTAGGTTCTCTAACCAGCGACATGCCTTCTGATCTATCCAAATCGGTGTACTGTTCTTTGAACTTTTTGTTGTGAAGAATTTTAGAAAATGCATCCCAGTTATAATCGATTTCTTGTCGCACTTTCTTTAGTTTATCTGGTTCAGCCATATATAAACCACCACCTACAAAACTATTACCACCGGGTTCTAAGTGAAAATAATATCCAGCCATCGCAATTTTTTTTCCTCCTGCAGTAATGCTAGCACCCATATTGGTTTTATAGGGGTCTTTGTTTTTGCTGAAACGTACGTCGCGATTGATCCTGAACATACAATTCTTAGCATTGAGGTGTGCAATACTCGAATCTTTTTTTGCTAATGTTTTTATGACAGAATCAACTAGGGTAGCAAAATCTGCCTTAGCAATTTCGTATTGTTTTCTATTTACATCAAACCATTCCTTGCTATTATTTTTCTTAAGCGATTGTAAGAATTTTAATGTAGTTGCTTGTAACATGTTAGGATTGATTTTGTTGAATTAGTTGTAAAAATTCATCTTCAGAAATGATGTGAATGGTATTGATCTTTTTTGCTTTTTCTAATTTACTACCCGCATCTTCACCTACAATTAAATAGTTGAGTTTGCTGCTCACTCCACTCATGATCTTCCCGCCATTTTTCTCAACCATTTCTTCAGCATCAGATCTTTTTAATTTGTTGAGTGTGCCGGTAAAAAGGAATGTTTGTCCGCCTAAACTATCAACACCAGTTGCTTCTTTTTTGATGTTTTTAAATTGAAGTCCGAATGCTTCTAAATGATGCAGCATTTCTATATTCTGTTCGTTCTGAAAGAAATGACAAATACTTTTCGCAACTTTCACGCCTACATCTTCTAATTCAAGAAGCGCTGTTTCATCCTTCGAAATAAAATCGTAAATATTTTCAACAGCATTGGCAAGGGTCTTGGCGGTTGTTTCACCAACGAAGCGAATGCCAAGCGCGTAAATGAGTCGGTGTAAGGGTTGTAGCTTCGAAGCTTCGATCGCAGATTGTAAATTTTCGAGACTCTTTTTTCCGAAACCTTCTAGGGTTCCAATTTTTTCGTAAGGCAATTGATAGATCCCGGGGATATCTTTTAGATAACCCAATTCATAAAATTTTCGAACATTGGCTTCTCCGAAACTTTTGATATCCATTGCGTCTTTACTCACAAAGTGTATCATTTTTTCTACCACCTGTGCTTCACATTCGATATTGATACAACGCCATACTGCTTCTGTTTCTTCTTTGAATAATTCGCTATTGCAAACGGGGCAGGTTTTTGGAAATTGAATAGCTGTTTCTTCTCCATTCCTAAGATCTGGTAACGATTTTACAATTTGTGGAATCACGTCTCCAGCTCTTTCAATGAGTACATGATCGCCAATTTGCAAATCTTTTTCTTTGATATATTCTTCGTTGTGAACAGAAATGCTAGAGACGGTTACACCACCAAGATATACCGGGTCGAGTTTGGCAACTGGTGTTACAGCGCCTGTTCTTCCAACCTGGAATTCTATTGCTCTGAGTCGGGTGGTAGCTTGGCGTGCTTTGAATTTATAAGCGATGGCCCAACGTGGGTGGTGAGATGTCATGCCTAATTTTTCTTGCATCTCAAGGCTATTCACTTTGATTACCATACCATCGATCTCGTAAGGCAATTCATCGCGCTTTGATTCAAATTCCAAACAATAATCAATCACTGGTTGAATGCCTTGAACCACTCTTTTTTCTTTTTGCGGACTCCTAAAACCTAGGTCCCATAAGAGTTGTAGAGCACCAGCGTGTGTGCTAAGTGCCTCAACGGGTTTTCCATCTGTCGTTTGAAAATAACTAACATGATACAAAAATGCATCGAGGTTTCTTTGAGCAACTTCTTTAGGATCTTTCATTCTCAGGCTGCCACTAGCTGCGTTTCTTGGATTTGCAAGTGGTGAATTTCCTTGAGCAGTTAAAAACTGATTGTATTTATCAAAGGAAGATTTCGTCATAATGATCTCGCCTCTGATTTCAATTTGAGAGATCCCATAATTCGAGAATTTTGCAGTAAGCGGGATGGAACGGATCTGTTTAATATTATTGGTAATCTCTTCTCCTTCTACACCATCACCCCTTGTAATGGCACGAATTAATTCGTCGTTTTCGTAGATCAATGAAATGCTAGCACCGTCAAATTTTGGTTCAATGCAATAACTGATATTTTCGGTACCACTAAGTTCACGCGCTTTGCGATCAAAGTCGATCAGGTCATCCGCATTATAACTATTGTCGAGACTCAGCATCGGCACTAAGTGTGCAACAGTCTGAAAGCTTTGATTGAGGCTATTTCCAACCCTTTGGGTGGGAGAGTCAGGCGTGATCAAATCAGGATGCTTGGCTTCGAAATCTTGTAATTGTTTATAGAGTTGGTCGTATTCAAAATCGGCGATCAATGGATCGTTTAGAACATAATAACGATACTCATGAAAGCGCAATAAATCTTTCAATTGTAGCAGGGCGTCTACCGAAGCTTCATCTGCTAATCCCGTCTGTAGGAATTGGCTGGTTATAGTTTGCTGCTGTTGTATTTGAGTGGCTGTATACATTAAAATTGATTGGCCGATAAAGTTAGGGGCTGGAAGGTATTCATTGATATCTACTATGTAGAAGTTACACATTATTGGAAATCTTTGTATCTTGACGCCCCGATTGTTATGAAGAATGCCGGAAAGGTGATCCTAATTATTGCGCCATGAAGAAAAATAATCCACAAGAAAAACCTCAAGAGCATCTCATTAAAGATGCTAGGAAGCTGGTAGAAGCATATCCCAAAGTTCCTTTAACTGTAGACTGCGCCATCTTTGGTTTTGAAGAAAGTCAGCTAAAGGTTTTAGTGATCAAGAGTGACCTTGAATTATATGAAGGACACTATTCTTTATTAGGAGACATTGTGAAGGATAATGAGGAGCTAGACGAAGCCGCTTATCGGGTATTAAAAGAGCGTACCGGGATGGATGATGTGTTTTTGGATCAGGTCAGAGCGTTTAGTCACCCAGCCCGCCACCCAGGTGGAAGGGTTATCACGGTAGCTTATTGTTCTTTGTTGAATATCAATCACCATCAGCTAAAAATTCATGATAATGATCTGAACTGGCATAGTGTGTCTACTTTGAAGGACATGGCTTTTGACCATAAAGACATTGTAGATGAGTGCTATGGCTGGTTACAAAAGCGAATCCAGGAACACCCCCTTGGATTTAACCTGTTGCCCGAGAAATTCTCACTTCGGGAGTTACAAAACCTCTATGAAGCCATTTTAGGCGTGAGTCTGGATAGGCGGAATTTCAGGAAGAAATTTGCCAGTATGGACCTCTTGATCGACATCAATGAAATGGAGCAGGATGTGCCTCATAGGCCAGGAAAACTCTACAAATTCAATTTTGAGAAGTACGAGACCAGCAAGAGAAAATGGATCGGAATCGATTTTTAACCCCTTTTTAAGCTCAGGGGACCATTTTCATCCAAAAACGCTGCATAAAAAATCATAAAATAAATTTCTTTTTTGTGTAAAAAATACACAACTTTGTAATTAATGTGTTAGTTTAACACATTAAGACCGCAAACGATTGCAACCTTCGTCGATTACAAACGTTTGTAAGAACTGATGCGCTATATGAAAAAAGCTTGTCTGCTAATGATGATTTTCTTTGTTGCTGTTAGCGGCAATGCGCAGTTATTGAAAACAACTCCCGAATTTGTACAAGATAATACAACAAGCTTCGACATAGTTTGTGATGCGAGTTTTGGAAACAAAGCAATTCTTAATTACACTCCTACTGCTGATATGTATGTGCATATCGGATTGATCACTTCACAAAGCACCAACAGTACTGATTGGAAGTATGTAAAATATCCATGGGCTTCTCCAGGTGCAGATCGACTTTGTACCTATCTCGGAACAAATAAATGGAAGTTCACAATCACTGGAGGCATTCGTGCTTTCTTTGGTGTAACTGCACCAGCAGAAAAAATATTAAAGATCGCAGTGCTTTTCAGAAATGGAACAGGTGCAACAAAGCAAGCAAATACTGATGGTAGTGATATGTATATTCCAGTGTACGATAATTCAAACTATGTACGCATCACTGATCCATTCCGTCAGCCCCTTTATACACCAACACCCGAACCAATCACAAAAATAGTTGGTAATACATTATCTGTTTCTGCAGTAAGCACTTTAAGTTCTGATTTGAAAATACTTTTAAATGGTACACAAATCGGAAGCCAAACTGCAGCAACAACATTAACAACGAGTACAACTATTTTAATTGGCGGTACACAAACAATTATTGCAGAAGCTTTGAATGCTGGTGTTACCATAAGAGACACACTTAGTTTCTTTGTATCAGGTGGCACAACAGTTGCGCCTTTGCCTGCTGGATTAAAGCAAGGCATCAATTACGAAACAGATCCAACAGCATGTACACTAGTATTATATGCACCATTAAAAACTAGGGTTTCTGTGTTAGGTGATTTTAATAATTGGACAGAGAGTGCTCCCTATCAAATGAATCAAACACCTGATGGAACAACTTATTGGTTGCGTCTAACTGGTCTTACTTCAGGTGTTGAATATGCTTATCAATATTTAGTGGATGGTTCTTTGAAAGTTGCTGATTACAACACAGAGAAAATTTTAGATCCGAATAACGATCAATATATTTCTCCTTCAACCTATCCGAATTTAAAAGCTTATCCAACTAATAAAACAACAGGTATTGTAAGTATTTTACAAACTGCAAAACCTGCATACGTTTGGCAAACAACCAGTTTTTCAAGACCAGATAAAAGTAACTTGGTGATCTACGAATTATTGATTCGTGATTTTGTAGCTACACAAAGTATTCAAACGGTTAAAGACACACTTACTTATTTAAAGCGCTTAGGAGTTAATGCCATCGAACTAATGCCTTTCAATGAATTTGAAGGAAATAATAGTTGGGGGTATAATCCTAGTTTTTATTTCGCACCAGATAAAGCATACGGAACAGAAAATGCTGTTCGCGCATTTATCGATGAGTGTCACAAACAAGGTATTGCTGTAATTATGGACATGGTATTGAATCATTCATTTGGTTCATCTCCAATGGTGCAATTATATTGGGATGCAGCAAATAGCAGACCTGCAGCAAATAGTCCTTGGTTCAATCCAATTGCCAAACACCCATTCAATGTAGGCTATGATTTCAATCATGAGTCGGTAGATACAAAAGCATTTGTGGATCGAGTATTAGATCATTGGTTAACTAATTATAAGGTTGATGGTTTCAGATTTGACTTATCAAAAGGGTTTACACAGGTTGATAATTTAAACAATGTAAATGCCTGGGGTAGTTATGATGCAAGTCGTGTAGCGATCTGGAAAAGGATTTACGATAAAATGCAAACCTTATCTACTAATTCTTATTGCATCCTTGAACACTTTGCTGCCAATCAGGAAGAGATTGAATTATCTAATTATGGAATGATGTTATGGGGTAATTCTAATTATGCATTTAATCAGGCTACCATGGGTTTTACCTCGGGCTCAGATTTACAGAGTACTGTATTTAATAGTCCCACTAGAGGCTGGTCAAAACCACTGTTAGTAGGTTATATGGAAAGTCATGATGAAGAGCGACTAGCATATAAGAATACCACTTATGGAAATGTATCAGGCGCTTATAGCACAAAAGACCTTGCAACATCTATGAAGCGTAACGAAATGGGTGCTGCTTTCTGGGCAATGATTCCTGGTCCAAAATCGATGTGGCAATTTGGTGAGTTAGGTTATGATTATTCTATTAATACTTGTAGCGATGGAACAACAGTTGATCCAAACAATTGTAGATTAAGTACAAAGCCAATCAGATGGGATTATTATTCTAATGCTTCTAGAAAGTCTTTGTTTGATGTTTATTCGAAACTTTTCAAATTAAAATTAAAACCTAATTACCTCAGCACATTTACCACTTCCAATTCTACTTATGATTTGGCAAGTAATGTAAAATGGTTGAAGCTAACGACCGACTCTTTAAATGTTGTAGTGATTGGAAACTTTGATGTGGTTGCTGCAAGCACCAATATTAGTTTTCCTACTGCTGGAACTTGGTATAGTTATTTAACTGGATCAACTAGAACTGCCACAGGTAGTGTAGAAACCATTAATCTGCAACCTGGTGAATATTATGTTTATACCAATAAGGATGTAAACAATTCAGTTCCTACAGCCATATTGCCTAGTGGACCAGTGAGCTTGAATATGCAATTGAACATTGCTCCAAACCCTACTAGGCAGCACGCAATGATCAGTTATGATTTACCAGAAAGTGGTCAGGTTTCTATTAACATGCTTTCATTAGCGGGAAATCGTTTGGGAAGTATTTATAAAGGATATCAAACAAAGGGCATTTATAGCCTGAGTTTGAATAACACTTATAGCTATATCGGTTCTGCACCTAATGGAATGTATTTGGTGCAACTATTAATCAATGGCAAACAAAAAATTGAAAAGTTAATCATCGAAAAATAAAATATCTATGAGCAACCAGTCCAATATCAGTTTCCTATTTCATCCCCCTGGATGAATCATCCCGTTTGGGATATTCATATTTTTTTAAGTCAAATTTTTATATACAAAAACCACTATTTATGAACATTAAACGATTGCTATTAGCCTTTGTTACGGTAATGCTCGCATTTGCTATGCCGGCTTTAGCACAGGACAAAGTCGTTACCGGTAAGGTAACAGATTCAAAAGACGGAGCTGTTCTCGTGGGCGCTTCAGTTTTGGTTAAAGGAACAACTACAGGTGTATCAACTGATGCAAATGGTTCTTTCAGTTTGAAAGTTCCTGCTTCAGCAACTACATTGGTAATTAGTTCTGTTAGCCACACTACATTAGAAGTACCTATCGGAAGCGGTAAGAATCTTCAAATTAAATTAGAGCAAGCCAACACCGCTTTGAATGAAGTAGTTGTAATTGGTTATGGTACTGCCAGAAAAAAAGACTTAACTGGTGCTGTATCAACTGTTAGCTCTAAAGACTTCGTAAAAGGAGCTATTACAACTCCTGAACAATTGATCTCTGGTAAAATTGCCGGTGTTGCGATTACCTCTAATGGTGGTGCACCTGGTTCTGGAAGTACCATCCGCATTCGTGGTGGTGCTTCTTTGAATGCCAGTAACGATCCTTTGATTGTTGTGGATGGATTGCCTTTGAGCAATGATGGAATTTCTGGTGTTGCTAGTCCATTGAGTATGATCAATCCTAACGACATTGAAACCTTCACTGTTTTAAAAGATGCATCTGCTTCAGCCATCTATGGTTCAAGAGCATCTAACGGTGTTATTTTGATCACTACTAAAAAAGGTAAGAAAGGTGCTCCAACTTATAGCTTCAGCACTCAATTATCTTCAGCTTCTATTTCTAAGAAAGCTGATATCTTAAATGCAGATCAACTTGCTACCATCATTAAAGCAAATGCTCCTGCAAACATTATTTCTAAATTAGGTTCTGCTAAAACAGATTGGCAGGATCAGATCTATCAAAATGCTATTGGAACCGACAATAATTTCAGTATGTCGGGCGGTACTGCAACAATGCCTTACCGTTTATCAGTTGGTTATTTAAATCAAAATGGCATTTTAAAAACAGGTAATCTAGAGCGTACTTCTATAGGTATTACTTTAAACCCTACTTTTTTAGATAACCATTTGAAAATCGATATCAACTTAAAAGGATCAGTCAGTAAGAGCCGTTTCGCTAATCAAGGCGCCATCGGATCTGCTGTTTATTTTGATCCAACTCAGTCAGTTTATACTACCAGCAAAAGATATGGTGGTTACTGGGAATGGTTAAATGCAAATAACTTTGCTAGCACAGGTTTGGAAGCACTAGCTCCAAAGAATCCTTTGGGTCAGTTGTTACAAAGAGATGATAGAAGCAATGTTCAAAGAAGTATCGGAAACATTGTTGTTGATTATAAAATGCATTTCCTTCCTGACTTACGTGCTATCTTAAACGTAGGTTATGATTATTCTATTGGTGCAGGAACTATTAATGTAAACGATAGCGCAGCATCTGGTTATAGAAGATATAAAGATGCCACAGGTTTATTCCATGGTGGTACTAGTACAGAATACAACCAAATCAAGAACAACCAATATTTGAACTTCTACCTGAACTATACAAAAGAATTCAAATCAATTGATAGTCGTTTGGAAGCAATTGCAGGTTATGAGTTCCAGGATTATAAAACTAAGAACTACAATTTCTCAGATCTTACTTTTGATAAAACGATAGTTAGTTCTCCTAACTTTCAATATGATGAACCAAGGCTTACGATCATGTCTTTAATGGGTCGTGTAAACTTTGCGATCAAGAACAAATACATTTTAACCGGTTCGGTTCGTAGAGACGGATCTTCAAGATTCGATCCAGCTTATCGTTATAGTGTGTTCCCTTCTGCAGCTTTTGCATGGAGAATTAAAAACGAGAATTTCTTGAAAAATTCAAATGCTATTTCTGACTTGAAATTGAGAGTTGGTTATGGTGTTACTGGTCAGCAGGATGGAATTCCATATTATTCTTATGTCTCTTTTTATAATTTAAGTAGTGTTTCTGGATCATATCAACTGGGTAATACATTTTATCAAGGATATAGACCAGGTGGTTATTACCAACAAAGAAAGTGGGAGCAAACTGCAACTACTAACTTAGCATTGGATTATGGTTTCATGAATAACCGTATCACAGGTAGTATCGAATATTATATTAAGAATACAACCAACCTCTTGAACGAAATCAATCAGGGTGCTGGTACCAACTTCTCTAATAAAATTATTGCGAACGTAGGAAGTATGGAAAATAAAGGTGTTGAGTTTACTATCAACTACCAAGTGGTGAAATCAAAAAATCTTACTTGGGATGTAGCATTCAACGCAACCTATAACAAAAACAATATCACCAAATTAACGATCTCTGATGATCCTAATTTTCAAGGTAATAGATATGGTGGAATTTCTGGTGGTACAGGTAATACGATCTTAGTTAATTCTACTGGTTATAACCGTGGTGCTTTCTTTGTTTTCAAACAAGTATATGATCCAGCAACAGGTAAACCAATCGATAATTTATTCGATGATTTAAACCGCGATGGTGTGATCAATGAAAAAGATTTGTATCAATACAAAGGTGCTGATCCTGAAATGTTCTTTGGATTCAGTACGAACTTAACCTACAAGAAATTTAATGCAGGTTTTGTAATGAGAGCAAACGTTGGTAACTACTTATATAATAACACCGCTTCTAGTTCTGGAACCATCCGTAACCTGATCAACCCAATTGGTTATATCAACAACGGATCTTCAGATGTATTATACACCAACTTTAGCGGTAACGGTACTAACTATTACTTGTCTGATTATTATATTCAGAATGCTTCATTCTTGAGAATGGATAATATCAACATTGGCTATAACGTAGGAAAAGTTTTCCATAATAAAGCGAACCTTCGTCTTAGCGCAAATGCTCAGAATGTATTTGTAATTACTAAATACAAAGGACTTGATCCAGAAATGAATGGAGGTATTGATAATAATTTTTATCCAAGACCTAGAACATTTGTACTTGGTTTAAACCTTGAGTTCTAATCTAAATACAAGTAATAACACAAAAAAATAATTATGAAAAAGAATATTTTTAAAATCGTTATAACCGCTGGTTTTCTCGCTGGAAGCTTTGCGTCTTGTACCAAGAAGTTAGATCTTCTTCCTACTAACGACGTAACTGCATCACAAGTGTATAGTACACCTGCTGGTTATAAACAAGCTTTCGCTAAAGTTTACGGAAGCTTTGCCCTTACAGGAAATCAGGGACCTGCTGGTAACGGAGACATCCAAGGAATCGACGAAGGAACATCTGATTTCTTACGTTTGTTTTGGAAAGCTCAGGAACTAAGTACAGATGAAGCCGTAGTATCTTGGGGTGACCCCGGTATTCAGGATTTTCACAACATGAACTGGTCTTCTAGTAATCCTATGTTGACAGGAGTTTATTATCGTTCTTATTATCAGATCACTTTATGTAACGACTTCATCAACCAAGCTTCTGATGGAAATTTGGCTTCAAGAGGAATTACAGGTGCTGATGCTGATGCAATAAAAATGTATGCAACTGAAGCAAGATTTTTACGTGCTTATCAGTATTGGGTGATCATGGACTTGTTTGGATCTGGACCAATGGTAACTGAAAAAGATGCCTTAGGTTCTATCATTCCTCCACAAGCTTCAAGAGCAGACCTTTTCGCTTATGTAGAGTCTGAATTAAAAACTATTGAAGGCACATTGGTTGCTGCAAGAGCAAACGAATACGGACGTGCTGACAAAGCTGCTGCTTGGTCATTATTGTCTCGTTTATATTTGAACTCTCAAGTATATACTGGAACAGCTCGATATGCTGATGCAGTTACTTATTCTAAGAAAGTAATTGATGCAGGTTATACTTTGATTCCTAACTATACACAATTGATGTTGGCAGATAATAATACCAATACCAGTGAGTTCATTTTAACCATTAACTATGATGGTATCAAAACTCAAAACTGGGGTGGTACTACATTCTTAACACACGCACCAGTTGGTGGATCAATGACCGCTTCTAAATTTGGAATTGACGGTGGATGGTCTGGAATTAGAGCAACAAAAGCTTTACCTGCTATGTTCCCAGATGCTACTGGAACTGCAGATAAGCGTTCACAATTCTATACTGCTGGTCAGAATTTAGACATTACAGATTTAACTAGCTTTACTGATGGATATGCAGTAACTAAATTTAAGAATGTTACTAAAGCAGGAGCTCCTGGTTCTAGCTTAACATGGGTTGATATTGATTTCCCAATTTTCCGTTTGGCAGAACAATACCTTGTTTATGCAGAAGCAACTTTAAGAGGTGCTGCCGGTGGTGATGCAACATTAGCATTGACTTATGTAAATAACTTACGTACACGTGCTTATGGCGGTGCAACTGGAAATATTACTTCATCTCAGTTAACCACTGATTTTATTTTGGATGAAAGAGCAAGAGAATTGTATTGGGAAGGTTTCAGAAGAACAGATTTAATTCGCTACAATAAATTCGTAGAATCTACTTATTTATGGCCTTGGAAAGGTGGTGTAGCTGGCGGTACAGGCGTAGCTTCATTCCGTAAAGTATATCCAATTCCTTCTGCTGATATTTCTTCAAATGTAAAATTGACTCAGAACCCAGGATATTAAAATATTAGCGGGAAGCTTGCTTCCTGCTTTATATCATTAACAAATTAAAATAACTGTCATGAAATTAATTATCTCAAAACTATTTTTTATAAGCGCCTTGGCTTTATTGCTTGGCTCTTGTAAAAAGGATGAGGCACCACAATTTTACAAAGGTGGAACTGCTCCGGTTCTTTCCGCTTCTGTAACTGGTACCATACCTCTTTCTTATGCAACAAAAGACCAAGTAGGTGTAACATTTTCTTGGTTAAATCCAGAATATCAATTCATCAATGGTGTTAGCTCTCAAGACGTAGCTTATGCATTGGAGATTGATAAAACCGGTAATAATTTTGGAGCTAGTAAATTAACCGTATCAATTGCAAAGGATGTTTTTGTGAAATATACACAAGACCAATTCAATTCATTGATCGCAGGTTTAAATTTAACAGTCGGAACCGCTGCAAGTATTGATGTTCGTATTAAAGCAAGCTTGAATGGTAATACTGCAACATTACTTACTTCTAACACTTTGGTATTTTCTGTTACTCCATATAACCCTCCTCCAAAAGTGGCCATACCTGCAGGTGGTGTTTTATATTTAGTAGGTAGTGCTACAGGTGGTGGCTGGGGTAATCCAGTTCCTGTTCCAACTCAGCAGTTTACTAAAGTAAGCACAACATTATATTCAATCACTGTGGCTTTAACTGGCGGACAAGAATTCTTGTTCTTGCCTTTGAACGGCGACTGGGGTCATAAGTTTGCTTGTAATAAAACCGCAAATCCTCCTTCAGGAGAAACTGGTGGTGTTTTTGGGTATGATTTTAGCGATAACTTCCCAGGACCAGCAGCTAATGGAACTTATAAGATAGATGTTGATTTCCAAAAAGGAATTTATACAGTAACCAAACAATAATTTTTTAAAAGAAGAATTGAATAGGCAACTGTTAATTCATCAACTAAAAAAAAACTTATGAAATATTTATTAAAAGCGGGCATTCTCACAATGGTTCTTGCCGTTATCCTAACGGCTTGTAGCAAAGTGAACCCTTTGCAAATGTTCGGTAATGGTGCTGCGGTAACATTATCTGCATCTTCCAATAATATCACTCCTGCGCCGAGTGATTCAAATAATGTTGTAGCAACATTTTCTTGGACTAACCCTAATTATGCAACTGATTCAACTACTCAAAAATTCATTTTAGAGGTTGATTCAACTGGTCGTAATTTTGCTAAGGAAATGACTAGCATCGTTGTTGGTAAGCCAAGTATCTCTTTTACTGGTAAACAATTGAACGATATGTTAGCTGCTTTTGGTTTCGCACCAGGACAGACTTTCACTTTCGACATGCGTGTTACCTCTTCTTATGGTAATAACAACCAACAATTAAAATCAAATGTGGTTACTGTTAAGATCACATCTTACTATGTACCTATTACAGTGGTTCCATCATCAACAGCAGACCTTACTTTATTGGTTGCTAATGCAAGCAGTAAAGCAATTGGATTTAACTGGAATGCTAGTACATATGGTTCTAATACTATTAACTATGCGTTACAAATGGATACCCTTGGTGGTACATTTGCAAGCCCACAAGTAATCAAGTATGGTACTGCTTTAACATCTAGTATTACTGTGAACGACCTAAATTCTTTTGCAATTGCAGCTGGAATTCAGGGTGGATCTACCAAAACAATGTCGTTTAGAATTGTAAGCTATATGGGCACAACCTATACTACTAAAATGGTTGTTTCTAATGCAGTGAATATTAAAGTAACAACCTTTACACCAGTGCCTCCAGCATTGTATATTGTAGGTGGTGCAACAGATGGTGGATGGAACAATCCAGTTCCTTTGCCTTCTCAACAATTCTCTAGAATTAATGCAGTTTCTTATGGTATCGTTGTAAACTTAAAAGCTGGTGATAGTTATTTATTCCTTCCTCTTAATGGAGATTGGGGTCATAAATATGGTGGTACAAGCGCAACTGGCGGTCAGTTATTAGCTGATGGCGCAGTTCCTGGATCAAATACACCTTCTCCTGCTACAACAGGTACTTATCAGATCGTTGTTAACTTCCAAACTGGAACTTATACGGTAACTCCATTCACAAATACTATCCCTGCTAACTTATATATTGTAGGTGATGCAACAGATGGTGGTTGGTCAAATCCTGTTCCTGTTCCTTCTCAACAATTCACTAAAATCGACGGAGCTTCATTCGCAGCAGTTGTGAATATGACAGCTGGTAAGAGTTATTTGTTCCTTCCATTAAACGGAGATTGGGGTCATAAATATGGTGGTACAAGTGCAACAGGCGGTACATTATTAGCTGATGGTGCAGTACCA
>JAPLEO010000065.1 GCA_026391125.1 Bacteroidota bacterium | reverse complement strand
TTTCTTAGGCGCTACAAACGCCCAATGCGGTTCGTATACTGCTCCTTGCAAAATCCATTTTTTAATAATGGCTAATTCCCTTTCAGTTAGTCTTGGCAATCTACTGGAAGGCTTAGGCATTAAAATGCTGGTATCTTTTGAGGATACGCGAATAAATAATTCAGACTGTTGGGGATTACCAGCAACTAGTGAATGTTTTGTAGGATGGTCTTGTAGGGCTTTGAAAGCTTCTGATGCCAGATCCAATCTTAAGCCTGCCTCTCTTTTTCTTGCATCTGGACCGTGGCAATTAAAACATTTGTCGGATAAGATTGGTCGCACATCATAGTTATAACTAACCTGATCAGGTATGGCTTCCTCTTGCAAATTTTTGTTATTGCAAGAAAGCAGCAGCACAAATCCAATAAAAAGCAATAAGCTATTGCTCCGCACCTGATTTTGAGATGGCATAGTTAGTTTGATTTCTTATGGCAGTAAACCTGTCGGGAAATCTTCATCCCGACCGCTTCTTTAAAAATAATGGTTTACACGCATCCCTCCAACTTAAATATCCAAGCATAGTTGCAAGGATTATTTAAAACTAATCATCGCCTTAATAACATGATTTTGGGGATCTAACCAGGACTCGAAATTATTTGCTACCTCATCGAAGGGAACACGATGTGTAATGAAATCTAAAGGGTTTATCGAGCCCATTTTAATAGCAGCAATGACTAGTTCAAAATCTTCACGTGTGGCATTTCTGCTACTCATTAAAGTGGCTTCCCTTTTATGAAATTCTGGATGTGATACTGAGATATTTTCTTTTTGCAAACCTACCAATACATATTTGCCACCATGTGCTAAATAGCTAAATCCCTCATTGATAGCGCGTAGATTTCCAGTGGCATCGATGATAGTTGTAGGCATATCATGATTAGTGATTGTCTTGATCTTATCGATTGCATTTTCAGTGGAAGCATTTACAAGATCAGTAATACCTAAAGCTGTTCTACAGAAATTTAATCGATATTCATTGATATCAAGAACAATGATTTTTGCTCCTGCATTTTTTGCGAAAGCAATGACACCTAATCCAATGGGACCGGCACCAAGGATCAATACAGTTTCGCCTTTTTGAATATTGGCTCTTCTCACCCCATGTGCTCCAATAGCAAGAGGTTCGATTAAAGCCAAAGACTCAAGACTTAATCCCTCTCCATGTACCAAATAGTTATTCGGTACAAGAATGTATTCGCACATGGCTCCATCGATATGTACGCCAAATACTGCGATTTCTACACAGCAATTGGGCTTACCCATTCTACAGGCAATGCATACACCGCAATTAAAATAAGGAATGATAGTTACCCTCTCTCCAACTGAAAAACCTGCTGCAGTAGTTTCAATAATAGTTAAAGCCAATTCATGACCTAAAATTCTAGGGTAACTAAAATAAGGTTGTGACCCTTCAAAAGCGTGAAGGTCTGTTCCGCAAATACCCACTCGTTCTACCTTTAATAAAGTTTTACCAGGCACTAGAACAGGTTTATCGATCAGGATATATTCGAAATTTCTCGGAGTGGTACAAGATAGGGCTTTCATATAAACGGTCATTTCAATAACAATCTAACAAGATTTTTTGTAATCCCAAACTGATCAGTATCTGAGCGCTTCTGTAAGATCAATCAATTAAATTTTGAACAGCCTCGGTATTTTATTTATTTTAGTTAAAATCAAAACTATGACAAAAGCTCGAATATTAATTGGAATCGGCTTTATCATTTTTATGCTGATGCCTTGCCTAAAAGTTGATGGACAACAAACTCCCATTCCTAGATCTTACTATTTTTCTAGCAATGGGAACGATCAAAATAAAGGCACATTACGTGAACCCTTTAAATCTCTATCAAAAGTAGTACATCTGGTCCTTCAAAATGGAGATAGCATTTTACTGAAATCTGGTGAAGTATTCGAGGGCCCATTGAAAATTGAAAATAATAATTTAAAGGTGGTTATCAGTTCCTATGGAAAAGGTAGCGCTACTATCAATGGTGAAAATAACCAAGCAATTGTTGTTTCTAATTCTTCCCAATTAAAATTTCAAAACTTAATGCTCATTGGGAATGGAAGAAAAAATGGGAATACCAGTAATGGTTGCTCCATTTCAAATTCAAAAAACATTCAGATTGATCAAGTAACCATCAGTGGATTTCAAAAAGCTGGTTTGTATATTTTCTCCTCACAGCACCTATCAGTAAATCATTGCATTGCGAAGCATAATGGAGCTTCTGGAATTTTGGTGGACGGTACTGATAAAAAATCTTCCAGGTATATTACGATCAGGAATTCAGAAGCAATTGATAACCCTGGTGACCCTACTAATTTTACAAATCATAGTGGAAATGGAATATTGGTTGGATGGTGCACAAGTGTATTGATTGATCATTGTGAAGCAACCAATAATGGTTGGGACATGCCTAGAATTGGCAATGGCCCGGTAGGTATTTGGACGTATGAATCTGATAGTGTCATCATTCAAAATTGTGTTTCGCATCATAATAAAACTTCCAATGGAGGATCTGATGGGGGCGGTTTTGATTTAGATGGAGGTGTAACCAATGCAATCATTCAAAATTGTGAATCCTACGAGAATGAAGGCGCAGGATATGGCATTTATCAATATGCTGGTGCATCGAACTGGGATAATAATAAGATCATTAATTGCAGCAGTTTAAATGATGGTTTAAAATCGGGTGGCAAAGCTGCCGTATATATCTGGAATAGTTCGCAGGATCAAAAGCAGTTCAAAAACCTGGTCTTTAAAAATAACCGAATCATTAATCGGAACAATGTTGCCATCAAGTTTGATATTCTAAGTAATCACGAGTCTTTCAAATTTATAGGCAATACTTTCACTGGAAGAGATTCTGTTTTGGTATTTAATCAATTGAATGAAAAAGACCTTTTCCAATCAAATAAATGGACTTCATTGACAAGGGGCAAACTGAATAATGATGAGGAATTGCACCAAAATATTATTCAGCCAAGCAGGGATTTAACTGGTCAAAAAATAAATGCACATGGATCAGGAATTCTATACTATAACAATTATTATTACTTGTATGGTGAAGTGAAATCTGGGAGTACCTGGCTGGTTCCAGGTCAGCAGTGGGAATGTTATCGGGTGCCAGCGGGAGGCATTGCGTGTTATCGATCTACTGATTTAAAAAACTGGACCAATCTGGGTGTTGTACTTGCACCCACAACTGTAAACGCATCAAGTGAACTGGATACTTCGCGTGTAATTGAGCGCCCTAAAGTGATCTACAATGAACGCACAAAAAAATTCGTGCTCTGGATGCATCTGGATAAGAACGATTATTCCTATGCACGTGTTGGTGTGGCTGTAAGCGATAAACCGGAAGGCCCTTTTAAATTGGTGAATAGTTTTCAACCAAATGGAGAAGAGTCGAGAGACATGACAATTTTTAAAGATGCAGATGGTAAAGCCTATTTATTTAACGCATCTGAAAATAATAATACCATGCATGTAAATGAATTGACGGATGATTACTTACAGCTAAAACCAAACTACACAAAGATTTTGGTGAATGAAAGAAGAGAATCTCCAGCGGTTTTTTCCTATCAAAACAAATATTATTTAATTACTTCCTTGTGTACAGGATGGGCACCAAATAAAGCATTGTATGCGGTTGCCGACCATCCAATGGGGCCTTGGAAACAAATAGATAATCCCTGCATCGGCAACGATGCTGAAATTACCTATGGTTCACAAATCAGTTATATACAACCACTGAAAGAAAATGGGAAATTCCTGGTATTAGCAGATGCCTGGGATCGATATGACCTCAAGCATTCTGCTTATTTATGGATGCAGCTTTACTTCGATAAAACCAATCCCATGATTATTTCATCAAAGACCTATTAAACTATTAGTCCAAATCTTTCACCAACTCTTCTCGATTCCATCCACTTAAACTCAATTGCAATTTTTTATTTACAAGGGTTGCTTTCGGATAAGTAGCCTCTAGAGTGATACTTTCTCCAGGGGCCAATGTAAAATAATTGCCTGTCCAAAAACCAGGGAATAACTCCTCTCCTTTTGCAGTTATTTTAGGATGCACAAAGAAAGCCATTTGATTGGTTGAGTTAGTGAATTGGAAAGTCCACTTAGTATTGGTTTGATCATTGCTTTTTTGAAGTGTCTTTACGCTCAACTTAGCAGGTTTCAAATCTTTCAAAGCTTGGTATTGATGGTCTTTTGCAAACCAATACACATTATGCGAAACTAATTTTCCGTTTGCATCTTTCAAATTCAATACCACAAAACTCAAGGCAGTATAACTAGAAAGAATCTGATTGAGCGAAATAGTTTTCTTCACTTCTGACTCTCCAATACTCAATGTAGATTTTTGTGAAAAAATTTGTTTGCCACTCAAATCATACACTGCAGCATCGACTGTTAAATTATTTTCTGGATGATAAGTTCTATTGATAACTGCCACGACCGAATCGTCTAAATTTAATTGCACATGCAATTTTTCATTAGCGCTTTGCATAAAGTAGTATCCGGCATTCGGCGCTAAATAGTAATCGAAGATCTGCCAGATCACGCTTGGGAAAGCGGGGTTTAGTTTCCACAATAAGACGCCACCATTATCATTTAATTTATGACCTGCAGCTTCAAAGATCCCTCTATAACCATCAGCATTCATTATTTGCATTTTATCAGAAAAATCTTTCAATGAATTGGGCTTACCTAATCGTTTGATCATCTCATAATAATAGAGGTCGTAATGCCCATTACCAGAACAAGCATCATGATAACCCCATGAATCATTGAATGGATAAGGCAATGTGGTATCGTGTTTTAAATTAGGGATATTTTTTGCTAAGGTTTCAAAAGGTACTTGTGAAGGAATACCAGTTTCATCTTTGAATAACCAATCCTGCCCTTCATTCACTTTGGTATAATAAAAATTAGGGTCTTCCCATTTATACGAGCCGCCGCTATAAACGCCACCAGGTTGATTATCCGGCCATGACATATTCCAATCCTTTGGCAAATGAGCAAAACCAGAGGAACAAGGAATGAAGGGTCTTGTGCCATCTAATAAAGCCACATTATCTCGCATGGCATCGTACAATTCTTTTCTAGCATGACCTTCATTTCCACCGGTCCATACTAATAAGGAAGGATGATTGCGTAAGCGATAAATAGTGCTAATAGTATTATTGATATACACATTTGCTTGATAAGGATATTCATTAGATCCCTTAAACTCTCCATGGGTATCTCCAGTGATCCAAAAATCTTCCCAAACCAACAAGCCTAATCGATCTGTGATTTCAAAGAATTGATCTGGTGGTGCAACACCTCCACCCCAAATTCTAACTAAGTTGGTATTCGCATTTTTACACAACATCAATTCTTGCTCAAAACGAAGCGAGTCTTCTTGTAACATCATATCAGGAACCCAGGCACCACCTACAAGATGAATGCGTTTTCCATTCACATAAAAATCTCTTTTGCTCCAGCCCTTGACAGTTGAATATTTTGAATCAACCGTTCTAATTCCAAATACAAAACTGGTATCATCTGAAATTTCTTTGCCACTGATGTATTGTATACGAATCTTATAAAGATCTGCATTGCCATATCCATGAGGCCACCAAATGTGTGGATGTTGTAGAAGTAATTGTTGGAACTGATCTGATGAAAATTCGATCTTCTTTTGTTCATCACCTTTCAATGAAACGTTTTGAGAGATGCTGAAACCATTGCCAGTGAAGGTTTCGGGAGAGATCGAAATTTTTAATGCTCCTTGATGACTTTCCCTGCCATAATTAGCAAGCAACAATTGAATATTTATTTTTGCAGCATTCGTATCATTGCCAGAAGCAAATGTGGTAGTGACCTTAGGTTGTTGAACAACTACATTTCCCGAAGTTCTTAAATAAACGGGTTGCCAGATGCCCATATTCCGGTCGTGAATTTCTGGCATCCAATCCCAGCCTACAGAACAAAGCATGGTCACATTTTTTCCAATATCACCCGTTGGTCCGCCGTTCTCATAAAAATCACCCAATGCATTTATTTGGGGATGTGCGGGATATCCCGGAAAATCTAAAGGATAAATTTTCACAGCCAATTTGTTTTCTTCGCCGGTTAATATCGCTTTGCTCACGTTGAGATTGAATTCGGCAAACATGCCCACCAATTGTGAACTGTCGGCAATCAATTTTCCATTGAGCCAAACATCCGCTCTATAATTAATCCCTTTAAAGATGAGTTGAAACATTTTACCTTTATCTGTTGAAGGAACACGAAAGCTGGTGGTATACCAGTATGCTTTCTTCCAAGGATTCGACACATTGGGGATATGAGAAAACTGTCCTAAATGGTATTGGGTATTGAAGCTATCAGACGCATCAGGGATGCGCATATTATTCATATCAATATAAGGATTTGGGTACACCTTATTCGCAACTAAGCCAGTAAGAACTGTTGAAGGAACCGTAACAGGATACCATTTTTCTTTTCCTGTAACACGATTCATAGAAAGCTCAGCGCCACTGCTTTTCACAATCTCGGAAGACTGAAGAAAAAACTGTTTGAGTTGAACTTGTTTTACTGTTTGAGCTTGGAGTACAAAAGGAAGTATAATAACCAGTATTATACTTTTAAATGGCAGGTATTTCATATAGCAATCCTTAATGATTACTGCAAAGTACCTTTTTGTTCAATTATTCAAAATGACATAAATCAGCTTTAGCATTAAAATAGATCTAAAGTAGTTTCCAGTGCCAATTGAATCATGGGCAATAATGATTTTTCGCGTTCAGCAGCAGTGATGTTTGCGCCAGTTGGAATAATGTCGGATACGGTTAATATACATGCGGCTTCTTTATTGGTATACTTTGCATTGGCGAATAAAGCAAATGCTTCCATTTCCACTGCAGTGCATTGATATTTCAACGCAATTTCTGGTACATTTCCAGATTTTCTATAAAAAATATCGCTTGAATGTATTACTGAATTGTTGATAGAGCACCCAATCTTATTAGCAGTTTCATTGATCTTAGAAAAAACATTTCCTTGATGACTGATTGCATCCTCTTGAATATCCCATGCAAATTTGGCATAAGTTGATTCACTAGCTGCTGCCGTAACATTAATCAGGTCTAATAAATTTGCATCTGCTGTGTAAGCCCCACAGGTTCCAATTCGAATGATACAATCAACATCGTAATCTGCATATAATTCATATGAATAAATTCCAATTGATGCGCAGCCCATACCGCTACTCCCTACAGTAATTCTTTTCTCTTTATAAGTACCAGTAAAATAAAAACAATTACGGGTTTGATTAACGAGCTTAACATTCTGCAAATAATTGTCTGCAATGAATTTGGCGCGTAAGGGATCGCCGGGCATTAATACAATATTTGCGATGTCTTCTTTCTTTGCGCTGATATGGAGGCTCATTACAATCGATTTAATAGCTAATGATAGGTTTTAAATTTATGAATTAAATTCTAGTTTATTGCTCATTCACCAGATTTTAATATCCTCAACCAATTGGTGCAATTATGTTAACTAGTTTTTTTGTAATTCCAAACCGCCCAACTATTTAAAAAAATGGCAAACCCAATGATCACAAAAATGTGGTTCTTGATATCGGAGAGTCCACTACCTTTTAAAACAACCATTCTTACTACATCAATAAAGTAAGAAACGGGATTGAGCCATGTGAGTTTTTGTACCCAGGCAGGCATACTATCGATAGGCGTAAATAAACCACCCAGCATAATAAAAATCATCAATAGAAAAAAGGAGATAAGCATGGCTTGCTGCTGTGTATCTGCATAAGTTGAGATTAACAAACCAAGACCAAGTATCGATAGTAAATAAAGTGATGCAAATAGATACACAATAAGCATATTCCCAACCGGATGTATTTGGTAACCAAAACGCATGATCAAAAATCCGATCGTTAATACCACCAAACCTAAGATCCAAAAGGGAATCAATTTTCCTAAAATGAAATGATACTTTTTAATCGGCGTTACATTGATCTGTTCGATGGTACCGATTTCTTTTTCCCGCACAATATTCAATGCTGTTAAAAAAGTGCCCAATAATGTTAAGAGTGTTGCAAGTACAGCCGGCACCATGAAATATTTATAACTCATCATAGGATTAAACCAATTGGAAACAGATACATTAATATTTGTTTGTGGTGGAATTGGTGGAAACTGAACCCACTTTGTTCTGATCTGATTATTATAATTCTGTATGATGTTTTGAAGATATGCTGCACCAAGATTTGCTTTCATACCATTCACTGCGTTGACTGCAAGAAATAGACTAGCATGATCTTCTCGAACAATGTTTTGTTCAAATTTGGCTGGAATTTCTAAAACAATATCAGCCTTATCAGCTTCAATACTAGTAACCGCTTCTTGAAAAGTACTCGAATAGTTGACCAATTTGAAATAACCAGATGATTTGATCTTTTGAATCATTTGTTGAGTATATACAGAATGATCATGGTCTGCAACGGCTAAATTGATATTCCGCACTTCATAATCAGCTGCCATGGGAATAATGATCAATTGCAGTGTTGGAATCATAAAGATGATCCTTAAAATAGAGGGATCTCTAAAAATCTGGCGAAACTCTTTTTGTAATAAATATTTTAATACCCTCATGATAGTCTGGTTTTAAAATTCTTGATACTTAAGCCGAATAAAACAACCGTCATACCTATTAAGATGCAGGTTTCTTTCCAAACATATTGGAAGCCCAAACCTTTGATCATGATCGTTTTTACAATAAAATAGAACCATTTGGCGGGTACCATATTCGACATCACCTGTAATGGAATCGGCATATTCTCGATTGGAAACATATAACCACTAAATACCGTGGTTGGCAAAAAGAGTCCCATTAAAGAAATGAGCATCGCCACCTGTTGCGAATCTGTAATCGAAGAGATCAATAAACCTAATGCCAATGAAGTGATGGTAAATAATAAACCTTCTGATAATAATAAGATCAAATTTCCTCGAATAGGCACGTCTAAAACATAGACACTTAACAATAGGATAGTAATCACATTCACCATCGACAAAAGCATATAAGGAATGGCTTTCGCAATCACCACACCAAAGGGCTTTAATGGAGAAACCAATATAATTTCCATGGTGCCCATTTCTTTTTCCTTGACGATGGCAATGGACGTCATCATTGCACAGGTAAGCATTAAGATCAATGCCATCACACCCGGAACGAAGCTGTATGCACCTTTGAGTTCAGGATTGTACAGCATTCGAATATCGGTTTCGATCCGATAGGGTAATTTTTGTTCCTTGACTAATTGACTTTGAAAATCTTTAATAATGGCTGTTGCATAAGTAGAAAGTGTATTTGCCACATTCGGATCAGAGCCGTCGCAAATTAATTGTATGTGTGCCTGATTACCATGTTGCAGATCATTGGCAAACTGCTGAGGTATTATCAACACCATTTTGATTTTTCCCTTTTTAAATATTGGTTCTACCTCCTGGTAATTATATAAGACCGATGTTGCATCAAAATATTTACCAATGCTCATCTTTTGGATCAACTGTTTAGAGGATGCATCTTTTGAAAGATCCAAGATCGCCATTTTCGAATTCTTTACTTCATTGGTTAAAGCAAATCCAAATATGATGATCTGTGTGATGGGCATTCCCAATAAAATAAAAAGTGTTCTTTTATCTCTCCATATATGGAAAAACTCTTTTTTTATAAATGCAAAAAATTGTTTCATGTTATTCTCCTCTCACAGCTTTACGAGCCAATTTTAAAAACACTTCGTCCATCGACACACTATCATAAGTTTTCTTTAATCCTTTTGGAGTATCCAACGCTTCGATTCTACCATCCACCATGATGCTTACCCGATGGCAATATTCTGCTTCATCCATATAATGTGTTGTAACAAAAACAGTGATCCCTCTTTCTGATGCATCATAGATCAATTCCCAAAATTCTCTTCTGGTTACTGGGTCTACCCCACCCGTTGGTTCATCTAAAAAAACGATTGCTGGATCGTGAACAATGGCCACTGAAAAAGCCAATTTTTGTTTCCAACCCAATGGCAAAGATTTTACCAAACTATTTTGATGATTTTGCAAATGCAAATGTGCCACCAGATAATCTGTTTTTTCTTGGATCTGTTTTTTTGTTAACCCATAGATTCCCCCATAAAACTGAATATTTTCTTTGATGGTCAGGTCTTCATACAATGAAAATTTCTGACTCATGTAACCAATGTTTTGTTTGATTTTTTCTGCCTCCCGAAACACATCAAAACCAGCAACCATGGCCTTTCCTGAAGTAGGTGTTGATAGTCCGCAGAGCATCCTCATGGCAGTTGTTTTACCCGCTCCATTAGCTCCTAAGAATCCGAAAATCTCTCCCTTTGACACTTCAAAAGAAATATGATCTACCGCCACAAAGTCACCAAAACTTTTGGTTAGTCCATTTACCACTATTACATTTTCTTTATTCATGAGCGGTATTCATTAAAGCCATAAAAGAATCCTCAATATTGGCATCTATCTTTTTCACTTCAATCTCTTGGAACTGCCTTTCTACTAAATATTCGTTGATTGCACTAGCACCAGCATTTTCTGATTTCATTACTACATGGTAATACTCCCCAAATGAATAGCATGATGCTACAGCTTCCCATTGTTTCATCACTTTAAGCAATGCATACATATTGGATGCTTGTACTGCCCATAGTGGATCTTGAAATTGTTGATTGATCTGAGCAGGCTTATCAATAGCTAATATTTTCCCTTCCTGTAATAACGCAACTCGATCGCACATACTAGCTTCATCCATATAAGGTGTTGAAACGAGTATCGTAATTCCTTGCAATTTTAAACGCTGCAACATATCCCAGAATTCTTTTCTTGAAACAGCATCCACCCCAGTTGTTGGTTCATCTAACAAGAGCACAGAAGGCTTATGAATGAGTGCGCAGCACAATGCCAGTTTTTGTTTCATTCCACCAGACAATTTCCCAGCCCTTCTATCTTTAAAAGGTTCTATTTGCTGATAGATATCTTTGATCAGATCATAATTCTCTTCAATAGAAGTATTAAATATGGTAGCAAAGAAGGTTAAGTTTTCTTCTACAGTCAGATCTTGGTATAAAGAAAACCTTCCCGGCATATAACCCAGCTTCTTTCTGATGATCTTATAATCTTTTACCACATCGTGACCCTCAATTGTAGCATTTCCACTTTCGGCTAGTAGCAATGTAGTGAGTACTCTAAATAAACTTGTTTTGCCTGCACCATCCGGACCCACAATCCCAAACAGCTCACCTTTGGCCACTTCAAAAGAAACACCCTTCAAAGCTGTTACCTCGGTTTTTTCAACCCGATATTTTTTGATAATATTTTCAACAATAACTGCAGACATATTATTTGAATTGTATTTCGCCATACATACCAATTTTCAAAAACCCATCATTTTTCACAAGCACTTTTACAGCATACACCAGATTCGCACGCTCGTCTTTGGTTTGAATCGTTTTAGGCGTAAACTCTGCTTTATCTGAAATCATAGTTATAGTTCCAGCATATTCTTTATACTTTTTATCACCTTCGTCGATAAATATTTTTACTGGCTGATTTAATTTGATCTCAGACAATTGTGTACCGCTGATATACGCTCTTAAAATTAAGGAACTCAGGTCGGCTACTTTATACAGTGCTTTACCTGCACTTGTGATTTCGCCCTCCATAGCATACTTAGTAAGCACTGTTCCATTCAAAGGATTAATGATACTGGCTCTTTGTTCTTTATCTTTTAACTGAGCAATTTGTTTTTGCAAAGGATTTGTTTCGCTTAAGATGGCCCTATTTTGCGTTTGTACATTATTGATCTGAACAGCTATTTGCTGTTGGGTTACAGCAATCTGTTTCTTTACCGATTCAATTTGAAAGTTGATATCATCCAATTGCTTTACCGTTGCAGCATCTGCCTTAAGTAGCGATTCAATCCTTGCTCGTTCATATTTCAAATTGGTTAACTGGGTTTCTTGCACCGAGATCTGATCATTTAATAATTTGATCTGTGGTTCTACATTTTGTGTTTTTTCAGAAAGTGCTTTTACTGAAGCTTCCAGCTGTTCTTGTTGCAGGCTTACTGGCAATGCATCAATGGTAGCAACGATCGAATCTTTTTTCAAAAGATCACCTTCATTCACTTTGAAATGCAATATTTTTCCGCCTAGCTCAGAAGAAACAATCACTTCATCTGCCTCAAAAATTCCGGCTGCGTCATGCTTAAGCTGACTAGAAGTACAAGCACTAAAAAGTGCCATCCCAGTTATTGCTACTATGAAATTTCTATAATTCATACACTAGTTTTTATTGATTTCCTTTAATTGTCTGATAATTTATTTTGGCTTGCAGTAATTGAATTTGATGCAGGATATAATTGTTCCTCGTTTGATCTTCTGCATTGATCTCTCTGAGATAATCATTTGAATTAATTACCCCGTTTTGAAGTTGGGCCTTAGAAGCGGCAGTAATATTTGTTCTCACTTCTACGATCTTCTCATCAATATTTGATACCTCTTGCAGCTTTTTTATTTCTTCCATTTGTTGAGAAATCTGTGTGGTGGTATTAAATACAAACACGTCCTTCTGCACTTCATTGATTTTTTGATTCAAAGTCACCACTTCATGCTCTCTTTTATGGGTGTATAAATTGCTAAGCGACCAATTCAATCTTACACCCCCCATTCCAAACAGGGCAAAATCGTTGTTGAGCATATTTAATCCAGGCCTTCCATATCCACCTTGTGCAAACAGACTTAGTTTAGGGTTTGACTTTGCACTTACCATCTGATTCTGTACATGCCAAAAGCTATCTTGGTAAGCATATAATTTTAATTCGGGACGAACTATTGTTGTGTCACTCAGTTTCGAAACAATGGGTTTTTCTAATTTTACTGATTCGCTGATAGGTTGATGAAGAAATAAAGCAAGTACTTGTAGCAGTGCTTTTTTATTTGATTTCAATTCAACGATTCGTTGATCGTTTTGTAAAAGCTGGGCTTCTAACACCAAAACGGCAGACTTAAAAACTGTTCCATTTGCTAATTGAGCGTTGACCGTATTTAATCCGATTTGAATATTGCCTTTTGATAAATTGGCTTGAACAAGTTGTCCATCAAGTAATAAAACCCCAAGGTATAATTGATTGATCCGGTCTTTCAGTTTATACAACTCCACTTCTAATTTCTGATCATCAACCATTGAACTACGCTCTTGTAATTCTTTTTGATTTTTAATGATTCCACCATCGTAGATCAATTGATTTAATTCGCCCCAGAATTTATATTGGTCTTTACTCATAGGCGCAATTGTTGCTCCAGCAATGGGGATCTTGATACTGGTAACATCAGATTGATAGCTTGCCTGTCCGTTCACACTAAATTGAGGCAGGTAGGCGGTATTGATATTCTCAATAGTTAAGAATGCAGACCTGCTAATTAGATCCTTTTGCTTAATCAATGGATAATTAGCTCTTGCCAATTGATAGGCCTGCTCCAAATTAAGCGAAGAAATTGGCGCCTGCGAAAACGATAGAACAGGCTCCGAGGAAAATGCAATACCCCACAGTCCTATTATTAACCATTTAGTTAATTTATGCATAAAAAATTATTTTCGAATTGAATTAATAATAAATTCCGCCACCAACACTTTTCGCTGGTCCATCAAGTTTCTAAACTGCTCATCTTCAATACCTGTCAGCAATTTAATCATGGGTTTAGCAATGAAGGGGAAGGCACACATTGAGAACATATTCATAATCAAATGCAAAGGATTGATAGGTTGTATTAGCCCTTCCTGAATGCTTACTTCAATAGATGCCCTAAACTTTTTCACGAAACCAGGCTTCTGAGCTTCAAAAAAGTTTTTCATCCCTATTTCAGGATTCTTATTCATTTCATTCATTACAAACAAGGGTAGATAAGGGTTTTGAACCATTGTCTCAATATAACTAGAGACAATTGAACGGATCTTATCAAAGAAACCCAAGTCAGAATCCAACAACATTTCGAAATGAGGGAAAAGCTTTCCAGCGGTTTCGCGAAAGATCAGTTCAAAAAGCATTTCCTTGTTCTTGAAGTAATAGTGCAGCATCGCCTTATTGATCTCAGCTCTGTCTGCAATATCTTGCATTCGAGCGCCTGCTAGTCCCTTTTCAATAAAGACCTGCCTTGCAGCATCCAATATCTTGCTCTCAGTATTCGTATCTTTTCCCTTTCTTGTCATAAATTAACCAAATGGTTAACAAAACTACTAAACTTATTGATATCACAAAATATTTTTACTTCAACCATTCAAATCCTAGATTTTAAAATCACAATAAATTATTAGAAGTCTATACATTTTTCGTCTACTTCTTCGTTGTAAGGTGAGCTGAAAAAGGATTATCTTAGGATGTTTAGAAAAAGGAGCATTTTAAATATTCTGTATCAAAATTAAACTTAATAGAAACCAATGCTAGCAGAAAATGTTTTAACAGGCTCTACGCTTCCAGATAAAACAGTGTGCTTCACTTTTGATGATGGGCCGGGTAGACCTTTTTTTAAAACTACTGGCCCCAAAACATTGGAAATAGCCAAATATTTGCACAACGAGGGTATAGTTGCTACTTTTTTTGTTGTAGGCAAGTTTGTAAAGAAGTATCCACACATTATAAAACAAGTAAAAGAATTGGGGCATATCATTGGGCATCATACTACCACACACCCGGATATGAATAGGGAATTCAATAAGGGAAAGAATATGGTCCCAGAACTTGCAGAAACAGAACAATTAATTAAGGGGCAGATAACTAATAATACTATTTACTTTAGACCACCTTATGGAAGATGGAATAGCGAAATGTGTAAACAATTGAATCAAAGTCTACAGACAGAATCTAACTACGTAGGTCCAATTGGATGGCATATTGATGGATCTGACTGGTGGTTTTGGAGCAAATTTGATAAGGATGCTGCTATCAAATGTGCGGAACATTATTTGAAGTTGATCAGGGCAGAAAATAAAGGGATCATTTTAATGCACGATTCAAATGCCAATAAATTATGGGGTATTATTAGAAACTGGAACAACAAGACTTTAGAAACCGTTAAAATGGTTGTTACAGAATTAAAAAAAGAGGGTTACTCCTTTGTAAGTTTAGATCAAATAAATTTCGAGATTCCCGCTTAATCAATTTTTCTTTAATTTATTATTCCATATGTCTTTAATAAAAAAAGCTGTTTCGATATTTAAAAATATTCATTTTCAGTCATTGTTGCTAAATGGGTCCATGTCTTTATTTGGGATCGTAACCCTATCGATGTTATATCGGGCATTAACCCCTACAGAAGCTGGTATCTATATATTCTTATTCACATTAATCAATTTGATAGATACAGTCAAGTCGGGTTTTATGACCACTGCATTTATCAAATTTTATTCTGGTGCAGATGAAAAGCGTGCTTCTGAAGTAATTGGTTCTACTTGGATATTAACACTGCTGATTGTGGCCGTTTTAATTATTGCCAATATAATTTGCGTTTTATTTTATAGAGATACAGATAATATTACCCTTGCTCTACTCAACAAATATTTCTCACCCATAGTTATTTCTACATTACCTTTTTTCATTGCTGGCATTGTGTTACAATCTGAAAAGCGATTCGATCTTTTACTAAGAATCAGGCTTTTAAATCAGGTCTTGTTTACTGGAACGATCATCGTTCTAATATTTCTAAAAGAAACAAATTTAAACACGATCATCATTTCCTATATACTATGTAATGTTTTTGTAAGTTTAGTAGTATTACTTATTGGCTGGTCTAAAATTAGTTTCTTAAAAAATGCCACCAAAAAGGGCGTTCTTGAGATGTATCATTTTGGCAAGTATAGTATGGGTAGCAGTTTAAGTGCCAATTTATTTAGTTTCACAAATACTTTTTTTCTAGATTTTTTCTTCGGACCAGCCTCTGTAGCCATTTTTAATATTGGATCTAAATTAATGCAGATCATAGAAATTCCGCTATACAGTATAGCAGGATCTGGGATGCCACTTCTTTCTGGATTTTACAATAATAATGAGGAAGAAAAAATGGTGTTTACTTTAAAAAAGATCATTGGAATTCTTACGGTCTTATTCATTGGCGTAGCGCTAGTTTCATTGGTCTTTGCAGAACCATTGATTGCGTTGATTGGGGGACAAAAATATGTGACTACAGAAGCACCGAATCTTTTTAGAATACTGATCCTTCTTTCCTTACTATTTCCGCTTGATCGATTTTTTGCTATCACACTTGACGTGATAAATAAACCCGAAATTAATTTTTACAAGTTATTAGTGATGCTGGTGATTAATTTAATCGCAGACTTTGTGGTGGTATTCTATTTCAAATCGGTTTATGGAATTGCGATCACCAATATCTTTCCAACTTTATATGCGATCATTATCTCCTATTACTATATTCAGAAATCAATTAAAATCGATTTTAGCGATACGCTCACCATTGGTTTTAAAGAAATTCGTTCCTTTATTTCTAGTAAATTATAATTCACATAAACTGCATAAAAAAAGCGTCCCAATTTGATCGGGACGCTTTTTTTATATGAATATTCTTATGGTCTTTTTGCTACAAAAACATATTCCAAACTCCATTTAGAAAACTTATAAATCAAGTATAAAAATCTCAGGAATCGTACAAAGATATTTTTACTCAATTTCCATTCTGGGCGCTCGTTTAACATGGTGCTAGGCTCAGAATCGGTGTTTTGTTGATCAAACACCTCGTTGAATTTGGTATAGAACAATCCTTTTGCTTTTTTCTGTACAAAAGAAAGGCTCATTCGATATTCTGTGGTATCGCCTTTGATACCTTCCAAATAGCGACCAAATTTTTCGAAAAAGTTACTACGTCTAACGTGTGGATGATCACTATAAAAATAGAATTTTCGATGGGTTGCATACCATGGTTCCGGATGAAAATCTAATAGAGAAAAATCTTCATCGTATGGTTTTAAATACGGATAACTGAAATAGGAATAGTATCTAATGATATCAATATCTGGCTGAGATCTCATGATCTTCATCGACTTCACAAAAAGCTCTGGAAAAATTGGCTTTGGAACAAAATCTTCCTGTATATAAAGCGTATACTCCGTTTTAACTGCATCCTGAGACACATTGTTATTATGTCCCAAACCTTTATTTACTGGCACAGTTAATAGGGTAAATAAAAATCTTTGCTGTAATTCCTGAACCTTTGAAAGATGTTCAGGTCTGCTACCATCATCAGATACAATCACTTCTTCGAAAGTGCATTGCAGATTTTCAAAAGTGGTTAATAAACATTCTAAGGACGTACTTCGATTATAATGTGTAATGACTAAACTTACCCCGTCAAAATGGTATTTAGAAGCCGACATAAAAAATAATTATCTATTAAACATAATGGTCATTCTCGAACTTAGCTCCTGTATTTCTTGAATCCGAATATCAAATTTACCTATGCAAGTTATTATTTTTTCCCAAGTCCTTTCACTGCTTTTATAAATCTTTCAAGTCGCCATGTAAATAGAAACAAATAATCAAGGTTAAATTTTACATTTCTGTATAAGTTTCTAATGATTGTAATAACCGGATTACTATCAGAATAGGAGATAAAATCTCTTTCTACGGTACTTGGTTCGTCATCACTATTTCGGTGATCAAACATATCATTAAAACTGTCGTTATAAATAGCTTTCCCGTTTTTTCTAATAAACGACATCATCATCAAATATTCAGCTCTGTCGCTAGGAAGGTTTTCTAGAAACAATCCGAAACGACTATGAAAATTGCTTCTTCTCAAATGACTGGCATCACTATATACATAGAACTTTTTATAGCCCAATTTAAATAAGCTGAACCTCATTTCTGAAAAACCATTGCGGATTGATTTTAGGTAAGGATATTTCCAGTATGCCCAATACCTCGCGATATCGATATCTGGCCTTTCTTCCATGATCTCTAAAGAATGCTTAAACTTGATAGGGAATACCTCACTTGGCACAAAATCTTCTTGCACATACAGAGTATAAGGCTTCAAAACAGCAGCTTGACCTTTGTTAATATTATTTGGAAGTCCTTTATTTACAGGTGCAGTTATCAACCTGAAATTATGCGTTTTCTGATATTCTAATAGGTTTTGAAGATGCGCGTAGGAACTGCCATCATCAGAAACAACAATCTCACCAAATGTTACGTTTAGTTTTTGCATGGCATCTAAAAGTCGTAACAAAGATTTACTCCGATTATAGTGTGTAATTAATAATGAAACATTATCAAAAACATAAGCATTCGTCATCTCCATATTTGATTTTTAATAGAATCTTTGCGAAATTAGAATAATAAATAATTATTGCACATATAAAATACGTCAATATTACTACCAAAAGTGCCAATCAATAGTAAAATAACGTCTAATCTGACAATATAGTCTGTACACCCCATTAAAATTAGTTTAAGCTTTAATTTAATAGCTTTCTCTAAATTTATTAACTTGAATTATTGTAGCTTATTAAATTCTTGAGGTGAAAAAATTAATCCCCTTATTCCTTCTTTTACTGCTCATTAAGGCAAATGGACAAATGAAGCCATTACAAACTTTAAAGGGAACTGTATCAGACAAAACACTTAAAACTGCGATGGCGGCTGCCAGTATTGAACTAATGGGGGAAATTCATAGAATCGTTATTTCCAATCAAGAAGGATCCTTCAAATTTGAATTACTTCCTGTTGGCCGTTATACTGTAAAAATTAGCTATGTCGGCTATAAAACTATTACACTCCCGAACATTGCATTAGAATCTGGTAAGGAAACCAATTTGTTGGTTGAAATGGAAGAAGACATCAATATTAATCAAGAAGTTATCGTTCAAAGTGGGCCCAACAAATCAAGGGCTTTAAATGACGCTGCATTAGTTAGTAGCAGGATGTTTAGTGTGGAAGAAACGAGGAGATATGCCGCAGGTCTGAATGATCCATCCAGAATGGCTACCTCCTTTCCTGGGGTGGCGGGTAGTGGCGACAAAAATGCACTTAGCATTAGAGGTAATGCCCCAAATGGTTTATTGTGGAGGATGGAAGGGGTTGATATCCCCAATCCTAATCACTTTGCAAGGGTGGGCACTTCCGGAGGAGGCATCTCTATTTTAAGTGCACAGTTATTAGCCAACTCCGACTTCATGACAGGCGCTTTCCCTTCTGAATATGGAAATGCATTATCAGGCGTGTTTGACATCCATTTAAGAAAGGGTAATAAAGACAAACAAGAACATACATTTTCAGCAAGTACTGTTGGAGTTGATTTGGCAAGTGAGGGTTATATCAAAAAAGGTGGTAAAGCATCCTATCTGGTAAATTATAGATATGGATTTTTAACCTTAATGGAGCAACTAGGTTTTAAAATTAGTGATGCAAGTACCAGGTATCAAGACCTTTCTTTTAATATTGATCTGCCAACAAAAAGTGCCGGCACTTTTTCGTTTTTCGGATTTGGAGGATTGAGTCATCAAAATAGAATAGCCGTTAATGATTCTATCACATTTACCAAAGAACCTTCTAAAAGAAGTGGTACACTCGACTTAAGCAATACTGGTGCTATTGGTGTAGTCCATTCCATTTTATTAGGTAAGGCTACATTACTTAAAACCATCCTAAGTTTCAATGGTACTAATTACCAGGAAGAAGATAATCATTACGATAAGATCAATGGTCCATTAATAGTTACAAGAAATAATCAATTCAAAGAATCGAATGCGATTATACAAATTACTGCTTCTCATAAATTCGACAAACACCATTCTCTAAAGATTGGCGTAAATACTACCAGTAAACATTTCTCATTGTACCAACGAGAAGCTGTAAGCAATGTTTTAAAAGATAAAGTCAAAGAAGAAGGGAACGCTCAGCTCAGTCAATATTTTATTCAATGGAAATGGGACCCTTCCAATAAATTACGATTACAAGTAGGCTTACATGGACAATACTTTGGCCTCAACCAAAGTTCAGTAATGGAACCAAGAATGGGTTTGCGTTTACAAACAGCAAGAAACCAATTCCTATCAGTAGGTTATGGTTTGCACTCCCAAATTCAGCCACTTGGTAATTATTTCGCTAGAATTAAGGTTGGCATTGATACCAGTAAACCCAATATGGGATTAGATTTCAGCAAGGCACATCATTTTGTGCTTGGCTATAGTGTTCAATTCGCACCTAATTGGAATTTAAAACTTGAAACCTATTATCAAACCTTATTCAACATTCCTGTTTCTGCATTAGCAAAAACGAGTTTCAGTTTAATTAACCAAGAAGATGACTATGCCATTGAACCACTTAACAATAAAGGGGAAGGCAAAAATTATGGGGTAGAAATTTCCTTAGAAAGGTATTGGAACGACCAATTTTATTTGCTCAGCAGCTTGAGTCTTTACCAGTCGAAATACTTACCCTCCGATATGATCTGGAGAAATACGCGTTTCAATTCAAATAGCATTTTTGCACTTGCAACAGGAAAAGAATGGAACCTACACGCAAAGAAAACATCAACCATTTCAATAGATCTGAAACTCAGTTACTACGGTGGAGTTCGTGTAACGCCAATTAATTTAGCCCAATCAATCATTAAAAAAACAACTGTTCTCGACAATACAAGGATCTATGAAGAAAAGCTTCCGGCCCTTTTCCGCATTGATTTACAAACTGAATGGAAAATTCAATACAGAAAAATGACTGGAAGCTTCATTGCAGGAGTTCAAAATTTAACCAACAGGAAAAATCCAGTTAGTCAAACTTATGATCCCGCTATTGGAGGAATTAGGTACAATTATTTACTTGGACTAATTCCTGTAGTTGGGTATAAAATTGATTTCTAAATAAATAGCATATGGGTTCCTACTCCTGCAGATTGATTATAAAAATCGCCCACAGTTAAAATGCCATCTAAATCTGGAAACATATCCTTTTTTTCATAGTGAAACATTTCCATTGCCAATTTACAAGCCCAAAGTTTAACACCTGAAGCTTTTAAAATTTCTAAAAACTCGCGAACCTCTGGCATATCCAGTTTTTCCATTTCCTTTTTCATCATACTAGTAGCCAATGCTTCCATACCAGGTAAGCCACCCAACATGGTTGGCATATGCATCGCTGGATTACCCACAGTTGCTACATGCAGGTGATCTAACTTTTTATTGTGTATTGCTTCTAGTCCGAAGAAGGTAAAGAACATTTCAGCTTCAATGCCTTCCATTCTTGCGCCATTTGCCAAAACAAAAGCAGCATATACGTTTTCGATAGAGGCTTTAGAAAGAATGATCATCATCTTTCTGAGTTCGCCATTATATTCAGTCATGATTTTAAGTTTTTAATGTTATTAAATACAACCTGCAGGTTTTGGAACACCGGCAATTTTTGTTGCTGTTTTTAAAGGTGCATTGGGAAATAGTGCATAGAATTCTTTTATATCCACAATGCCACTCTTTCCAATTTTACGAATGCTTAAAGCAGCTTCGTTTTTTACTTCACTTTGAATATAATTGATCAACTCCCAATGTTTAGGTGAAAGCTCAATTTTGTTTTCAACTGCCAAAGCTTCTCCAACTTCTTTATTCCATTCACTAAAATTGGTCATGAATCCTTCTTCATTTACTTGAATTGTTTTTCCTGCGATTAACTTGTCCATAAAATGGTTTTTTATTGTTTAAAAATTTTTACCTGCGGTTTTCATATGAGATCCTACAAAAGGAATTGGGATGCCCTTTAATAACATATTCCAATAAATCCAGCGGAATGCCAATTTGCCCCAATGGTTAAACACGCTTTCTTTGAGCAATTGAAGCGGTCCAATACCAGGGAACGGAAATAATCCTGTTACTGGTTCGTGTGTATAATTGAAATCTATTAAAAGGGCTTTGCTATGACCAGTTTCAATAAAGCAGTTTGCATGTCCGTCGAAACTGGCCGCTAATGGTTCTTGATTAATATAATGTAGTATGTTCTCAATTAGAATTTCTGCTTCAAAGTGTGCAACTGAGCCAGCTTTTGATGCTGGCACATTTGTGGCATCGCCAATTACAAAAATATTTTCAAAAGCTTTCGATTGAAGTGTTGCTTTATCAGTTGGCACATAATTGAGTTCATCGCCCAGACCAGAGCGCTCCATTAAAGCATCCCCCTTATTTGTTGGCACTGTTACCAATAAATCAAATGGAATTGCTTTTCCACCATAATCAACAATTGTTTTCTCTTCGTTATTTACTTCAGCAATTGCAAAATCACTTTCAATAGTAATGTTCTTTTCGCCTAATAAATGTTCTAGCGCTGCTGTAGATTTTGGTTTGGTAAATGCGCCACTCAGAGGAGTTACATAAGTGATATTCACTTTTTCTCGCATATTTTTATGTTCAAAAAATGCATCAGCCAAAAAAGCAAACTCAAGAGGAGCTACTGGGCATTTGATCGGCATTTCAGAAATATGAACAACGAGTTTACCACCTTCCCACTCTCTTAATTTATTTCGAAGTGCAAGGGCTCCTTCATAGGTATAAAAATCAAATACAGATTTATGCCACTCTGAGCCACTCATACCTTCAATTTCTTCAGGCGCTATTTTTGCGCCAGTAGCAATGATCAGCAAATCATATTTAATAATTTCGCCAGAGTCTAGTACTAAACTGTTTTCCTTTGCATTGATCTTTTCAATTCGTTCTTGAATTAATTCTACATTAGAAGGAATAAAGTCCTTGATATTTTTGATAATATCTGTAGGTTTATAGATATCAAAAGGTAGAAATAGATAGCCAGGCTGATAATGATGTTCTTTTCTTTCATCAATGATACTGATCTCCCACTCTTTTCTATTCAACTTTTTATTTAGATGGTTCGCCATCATTGTTCCAGCAGTTCCTGCTCCTAAAATCACTAAGCTTTTCATGTTTCGTGTTTTGTTCTTAATTGTTAGAACAAAGGTCATTTTAACGATTAATCAGCTCTGTGATGTTTGTTACAGAAGAATATGATTTATATCAGGAAAATGGCATTTACTCCAAAATATTGTTCAGATAAGAGTTTACTAATGTAGCAACACAATCTTAATGGCAATATTGTGCTATCTTAAATCCACATTTTAAAAACATAACCAATAGTCATGAGATCGATATTATTTGCCAGTTTTCTATATATTACAATTATTACAGCTTCTGCCCAAAACAAAGCCGTCTTTACTGTCCAAGCTGATAAGCCTGCTGCTGAAATTTCATCTACGATGTGGGGGATCTTTTTTGAAGACATTAATCAGGGTGCTGATGGGGGTTTATATGCAGAACTAGTCAAGAATAGATCATTCGAATTTGATAATCCGCTGATGGGATGGAAGATCACCAGCAGCACTTTTCAATGGGGAATTAATTTTGGATCAGAGATCACTGTGATCAATCAAAAAGAAAAAGAGGCCACTAACCCAAGGTTTTTGCGGGTATCGATGGACAAAATACAAAAGGGCAAATTGGGAATTTCTAATGAAGGATTCCATGGCATGGGTATCAAAAAAGATCTGCGCTATGATTTCTCGGTTTTGTATCGCCAACCCACTTCAAATGCGATCATCCATATTGAACTCGTGAACGAAAAAGGAGATATCATAGGTTCAAACATTCTTAAACCAAATCAAACTGGTAATAATTGGTATAAAGCAGAAACGAGTTTTATTGCAAACGGCACAGAAGCAAAGGCAAACTTGAATATTTGGTTTGAAGGTTCTGGTCAGTTAGACCTTGATATGATCTCTCTCTTCCCTAGCGATACTTGGAAAGGAAGAAAAGGTGGTTTACGTGCAGACATGGTACAAATGTTAGCAGATATCAAACCAGGCTTTATTCGATTTCCAGGAGGTTGTATCGTTGAAGGAAGAGACCTTTCTACAAGGTATCAGTGGAAAAAAACAATTGGCCCTGTGGAAGAAAGAAAATTGATGATCAACAGATGGAACACTGAGATCAAAGATCGTCCAGCACCAGACTATTACCAAAGCTTCGGTCTGGGTTTTTATGAATACTTCCAAATGGCAGAAGACATAGGTGCAGCTCCTTTACCGATTCTTAGTTGCGGAATCGCTTGCCAATTCAATACAGGTGAACTTGCAGCCATTTCAGATCTTGATCCCTATTTACAAGACGCTCTTGATCTAATAGAATTCGCAAACGGATCTCCTAAAACAAAATGGGGGAAGATCCGTGCAGATCTAGGTCATCCCACACCCTTTAATTTAAAAATGATCGGTGTTGGAAATGAAAATTGGGGTTCACAATATATTGATCGATTAAAGATCTTTCAAGCAGCCATCGCAAAAAAATATCCTACTATAAAATTAGTATGCAGTAGTGGATTTATGGCCAGTGGTGATGTGTTCAACTATTTGAATGGCGAATTGCGTAAAATGAAAATCAGTTTTATCGATGAGCACTATTATAGTTCCCCAAAATGGTTCTTGGATAATGCCAAAAGATATGATAGCTATGATCGAAAATCTAGTTCAAAAGTTTTTGTTGGTGAATATGCAGCACAAAGTGTTGCCACTACAGATATGAACAATAAAAACAATTGGCGTACTGCATTAGCGGAAGCTGCATTTTTAACCGGTCTAGAACGTAACGCAGATATCGTTCAAATGGCATCTTACGCGCCTTTATTCGGACATATTGAGGGCTGGCAATGGAAGCCTGATTTGATTTGGGTGAACAATTTAAAATCGATGGGAACTCCTAATTATTATGTACAAAAATTATATGGTACCAATCGTGGCAATTATACAGTACCCATCTTGTATAAAAATCAACAACCAGCCGCTGGAGAAGATAGTCTGTATGCAACAACAGCCATCGACAAAGAAAGTAATGAATTGATCATTAAAATTGTAAATACGCTAGGTAAGAATCAAACAGCTGAAATAAATATTAATGGTGCTTCAAAAATTGGAGCAAGTGCGAAATGGACTATTCTACAAAATAATAATTTAGAAGCGGAAAATAGTTTGACCAATACCTTGGAACTAGTACCTGTAGAAACAAACACTGCTTTAAAAGGCAATCAATTAGTATTAGACTTAAAACCTTACTCTCTGAATATATTGAGGGTAAAATTGTAACTTATAAGAACACTATTTTAATAAATAAGGCTGCATGATTTTTTTCCAAATCGCATAGCCTTCAGGCTTCATATGCAGTCGATCTCCCACATAGAGTTCTTCGCGCATTTGACCATTGGCATCTAACATGGCATCATAGATATCAATGAATGCCGCATTCTTTTGCTGTTTAAAGAATGCTTTAATTTCTTTATTTGCTTCTTTGACCCTGCCTTGAATGCTTGCTCTAACCGGACTAGGCTTAATAGAAACATAATCAATGGCAGCATTAGGGAAATTAGTTCTGATAATTCCGAATAATGTTTTTACACGATTTAGCACTTCTGATGGCGTGATATTTTCTTGTGAAGCCAAATCATTTTCTCCGCAATAAATAAAGACTTGTTTGGGCTGATAAGGCATAATAATATCATATGCATAACGGATCACATCAACGAGTGTAGAACCACCAAAGCCTCTGTTAATGATGGGGAAGCCTGGAAAATAATCATTGACATCTTTCCATTTTGTAAAAGAAGAACTCCCGATCAACAAAATTGAATTCGGAGCTGGTTTCTGGATCGAATCCAATTTTTTAAACGCTACAATATCTGACCAATATGCCGGATTGGTCTGTGCATGCACATCACAAAAAATTAAAACATACAGCAGTATTAAAATGTGTGCTTTTTTCATTTTGCAAATTTAAAAATGATTACCGTTTAAATAGCATCATCAGTGATCCAAATAAAGTAAGTATGATGATCAGTTTACGATAGTTTGCTTCTTTTACTTTGTTGACTAGTTTAAGTCCTATTAAAAAACCTATCGCCAAAGTAGGTAACAGTATTGCATCAATTTGAAGGCTTTGCATCGATATGTTCTTCCATAAAAAGATTTGGAATGGCAATTTGAATAAGTTCATACAAAGGAAGATCCATGCGGCGGTACCTATAAAATCGTTTTTATCTAATCGCATGGCTAAAAAATACAAATTAGAAAATGCACCTGCTAGGTTTCCCAACATGGTTGTAAACCCTGCAGCCAAACCTGTACCCACCACAAAGAATGGATTGGTTGGAACTTGCTTCGATTTACGATATTCCATTACTACTATGATCACAATCGTTAGAAGTATGATGATAGCCATGATTTTCCGGAACAAGACTTCATTCATGTCTTTGCCAACAAATATGCCGATCAAGATCCCAATTACCATCCAGGGCGTGATCTTCCAAAAATGGTTCCATTGAGCATGTCGGTGATAATAACTAACCGCTGCTATGTCTGACAAACACAATAATGGCAACACCATACCAGTAGATGATTTGCTACCAAACACAAATGCCATTAGTGTAACACTAAGCATATCTATGCCCTTCAACCCAGCTTTTCCTAGTCCAATGAAAAAGGATGCCAGTAAAATGATCAACCAAGTTGAAAAGGGATAAATTGAAATTATTTCCATTTTTAGGAGATGCTTGTTAGTAAAGGCTTTGATGAAAGTAAATGTTCTTGGCTTGCCTTACAAATTTTATTGGATAAAAAAGATGGGGTATCTTCAATCCCTAGATCTAGTGCATTTTAAAATTCCATTTAATCATGCATTCAGAATGTTTCCAACTTAAACTTCTAATTCAAAATGATGCCATTCAATCTTCGGTCCTTAAAAACCATTTGCCTTATCACATTATTTGCCTTGTTTGTACAAGAAACTCACGCGCAATCTTCCATACTCAGTTATAAGAAAGAAAAAGACGGAGTTAGTTTTGTTTTGAATAATGGACTCATGAAAATTCGAATCTGCAGTGACGATATAGTTCAAATAAAATTTACGTCACTCCCAGCCTTTCCTGTATTTAATTCGCTTGTGGTGAATAATTCATTTAGCACAGCAACCGAATTTCAAATCTCTGAAAAGGGAGGTAATATTATCATCAGTACTAAAAAACTAAACATCCAGGTTGATAAAACCAACTATGCGATTAGTTATTATAATAAAGCTGGTGAACTAATCACCGCAGAAGATAATGTTTCCAATAAAAAGATGGAAGCGCAGACAGTAGCGGGTATACCCACTTATAGTTGCAGCACTTCTTTTATATCGCCGAAAGACGAAGCATTATTCGGATTGGGTTGCCATCCTGTAGATACAGGCGCCATGAATTATAAAGGTCGTAATCAGGATATGACCATTAAATATCTTACAGGGTCTATCCCTGTATTGCTTTCCAGCAAAGGGTTTGGACTATATTGGGATAATTACGCATCATCTAATTTTTATGGTGCTGAATCAAACAACACCAAATTCAAATACGTTTCTGAAAGTGGCAAGCAAGTAAATTATTACTTTTTTTACGGACCAAATTTCGATCATATCATTGACCTCTATCGCCAAACAACAGGTAGGGCTCCGATGTTTCCAAAATGGGCTTTTGGACTATTTCAATCGCAGGATAGGTACATGAGTCAATCAGAAATTATTTCAGTAAAAGACAATTACAGAAACAATCATATTCCAGTTGATGCGATTGTTCAAGACTGGTATTACTGGGATCCTTTACCGATTGGTTCACATGTGATGAAACAAGAACGTTATCCCAATCCGAAAGCCTTAGTGGATGAATTACACAAGGCCAATTTGCACGCCATGATCTCGATCTGGCCAGTGTTTGGAACGGGTACTCCCAATTTTGATGCATTAAAAAAAATGGGGGGATTAACAAGCGTTACATGGGACAATGTAGTAACACATACTTTCGACACTTACTACGATGCTCACAATCCAGCTGCTAGAGAAATGTATTGGAGGCAAGCAGCAGATAGTTTGATACTTCGTGATGGTTGGGATGCTTGGTGGGTAGATCAGTGTGAACCGGATAATGGTGCACTGTTAGACGAGCGTAGAAAGGCAGATTTTTCTGTGGGTAAGGGCATTGATTATTTTAATACTTATTCTTTAGAACATAGTAAGGGTTTGTACAAAGGCTGGAGAAGAGATGTAAAAGATAAAAGGGCATTCTTATTGATCAGACAGGCATTTGCTGGTCAACAGCGCAATGCAACCACACTTTGGTCATCTGATATTTTTTGCAGCTTTGACGCCTTTAAAGTACAGGTACCACAAGGAATTAATGCATGTGCATCCGGCATTCCTTATTGGACTTCAGATATTGGAGGTTATCATTATAATTGGACGGCTGCAGATTGGTCTCAGCCTGATAAACAAGAATTATTTACCAGATGGTTTCAGTTTGGTGCTTTTTGTCCGATTTTTAGAATTCATGGAAAAGGTGAACGTGCATTGTTTTCGAAGAACTGGAGTGTAGAAACCAAGAAGACTTTGTTAGCTTATGATCAATTGCGCTATAGACTACTCCCCTATATTTATTCATTAGCAGGAAGTGTAACAAATGATAATTATACTATGATGCGTGCCCTGAGTTTTGATTTTAGGAACGATCCGAAAGTGTACGATATTCCTGATCAATATATGTTTGGACCAGCATTCCTAGTGAATCCAGTTACTGAACAATTATACACTGGAGAAAATGCTAAAAAAGGCAAGACCACACGTGATGTGTATTTGCCTAAAACCACTACCTGGTATGATTTCTGGACAGGCAAAAAATTAGCTGGTGGACAAACCATGGCAGTATCAGTGCCAATCAATACCATGCCTTTATATGTGAAAGCAGGTTCCATCATACCAATGGGACCAGTCATGGAATATGCAAACGAGCGTAAAGCAGATACCCTAGAATTAAGAATATATAAGGGAGCAAATGGACAGTTCAAATTATATGAAGATGAAAACGATAATTACCAATATGAAAAAGGTAAATATGCAAACATCATTTTTAAGTGGAACGATCAGGCGCAACAGTTATCGATCTCAGAAACAAGGGGTTCATTCAATGGAATGTTGCATACAAGAGTATTTAATATTGTATTAGTTAATGGTGCTCATGGGTCAGGAATGGAAGCATCTACTAAATTTGATAAATCGATATTGTATACTGGAAAAGCATTAATCGTTAATTTAAAATAAAGAAAAAGCCTTTCAACGAAAATTGAAAGGCTTTTTTGTAACATTTATTTCAAGCTACTTTTTAACGCATCTTACTGATAGACCATTAGAAACCAAGCTGCCTCTTCTACTAGGGAAGAATGATCCATCTGCTTGCAAATATTCATCACAACCAGTAATGGGTAGTTCATTCGCCTCATGTGTCATCATGCCCTCATCTTTGCACCACCATCCAGCAATACTGTTTAATTTTTCAAATTTTCCTGTCTCTTTCCGAACACCTGCACCCAATGCATTAAATCCAACAGTATTACTACCATTTGCAGGCACCCATGCTGTTTTTGATTTGATCTTTTTACCTGCAACTTTGGCTGTAAAATCTTTCGAACCTAAATACTTTTTGAGTTTAGTGAATTCTTCAGCTTCACTCGAAGGAATAGTAAATCCAGCAGGTGCCAATCCGCGTTTATCAGATACAGCAAACCAATTATAAAGTTTACCATAAGTTGTTCCGTTACCTTCCTTGTTATCATAGTAACACCATGCAGGCTTACCATTCTTTCCAGCTGTAATCCATTCTGATTCTGTTTTAGCTTCAGGAATAAGATCTCCATTTGCAAAATGGCTAGTCTGTAAATTTTCAGCCATCCAAGTTTGAGAACCAATCACAACAGTTTTATACACCTTACCTTCAAAATCTTTCACCTGAGCAAATACAAATACCCCACTAAGTAGTGAAGCACAAAAAAGAAATAGATACTTTTTCATAATTAGCATTTTAAATTTTAATCTAATATTCGAAACTATTCACTTAATAATTTATACAGTTTAGCATCCCTACTATAGATATCATCCCTAAAATTGAGGCTTCCGTCGTTACCTACAAAAGCAGTGAAGTAACCAATATAAACAGGGATTCGTTTTTTAAGAGTAACTGAAGTGGTATACTATTGTTTTTGCTTAACGCATTATAAATTCCTAATTGCTTTTTTAAACCAGCATATTGTGGTATTCGTTCAACAGCTGTTCCTATACCCTTAATGGAAGTATCCGCTAAATTTTTCTGTAACAATTCTAAATAAGAGAATTTTTTTGTTGGTAAAAACCAGTTAATAGATTCTAAATTATTGGACAATTCTTTTAGTCCATCTTCATCTTGCCATATAGTCTTATATCCATTTGTTTCATATACTGTGTCGAACTGTTTTTGAAACCCCTTAAATGCGGGATATTTTTTTATAAACTTGACAATTTCAACACTATCAAATCTAACTCCCTCTTTTGCAAATGGAATTGTTGGCAAACTCTCATTTTGAGTAATCGAATTTTCATTATTTGCTGCTCCTTTATTGCTTTTACATGCCAATAAAAGCATGGGAATGCCTAATAAAATAATGATCTGAAAAATGGAAAATTGTTTGAAAATCGATTTCATAAATAGCCGATTTTTTGTTTAATTTTGATAAGATTTCTGACAACCTCTTTAACTTCTACAATCGGGCTGAAACAAGCCTAGGACAAGACTTTGCTAAGTTAACTAATTTTTAAAAATTATCATTATGAAACGGATTATTATTTTGAAATTGATGCTGCTTTTTTCAGCATTAAATTGCTTTTCTCAAACATCAAAATCTCAAATTTTTGACTCTTTGAATAAACTGGTTAAAGATTATGCGATTGCCAATCGTTCAGCCATCACTTTAAAAGTACATTCTAAGGATAATCAGTTGTTTTATAGTGGTTATAATGCAAGAAAAAAAGAAGAAATAAAGACATTCAATAGTACCATCGACATAGGGAGTTGTTCTAAAATGTTTACAGCAAGTTCCATCCTTCAATTAGTTGAAAAAAAGAAGCTGAACCTTAATACAAAACTGACCAGCATTTTGCCAAATCAGAAAATGTACAAAGATTTAATGGTAATTGATGGTAAAGATTATATGGATAGCATTACCGTACTGAATCTGCTAAACCATTCAAGCGGTTTACCTGAATATTTCTTAGAAAACGATGATGCAAAGGAAATTACATTGCATGGTGATTCCAGTTTAAGATTTACACCTCAGCAATTAGTGGAAATGGCAAAGAAATTGAATAAACCAAGTTTTAAACCTGGAAAGGGATTTAAATATTGTAATACAGGTTATATTTTCTTAGGATTGATTATTGAAAAAATATCAGGAATGAAGTATTCAAACTATGTTCAAGCACATATTTTGAGCCCTTTAAAAATGAAGCACACCTATTTTGGAACAAAAACATATCCGGCTAATCGATCTGCTGGTCATTTTAAGGGAGCAATTTCAACGATGCCTGCTTCTATGGCTTGGAGTGCAGGTGAACTTATTTCTACATTAGATGATATGGATACTTTTATTAGAGCTTGGCATGATGCAAAATTATTTTCTCCAATTACTGCTAAGATGCTTCAAACAGAACATTTCTTAGATATGGGTTCAGGTATACAATATGGATTAGGTGTGATGGATATCCTTAAAAACCAAGGACATGCTGGACAAACTTTTGGATTTCAATCATTCATAGGCTATTTAAGTAATGGAGACAGTATAAGTTTAGGAATTGATGATGCTTCAGTTAGTTCCATTATGTTAGCATTTGGAGTAATTGGCAATCTTATAAAATGATCAGTTAGAAAGGATAACCTATTGCAATATTAAAAACTAGGTTATCCTTTCTCCATGTTGGATCACCCAAATGAATATTATTTGCAACCCACCGTTGTCCATCAGGTAAATAAGGAATTTTTAATGGCGTAGCAATATCAAATCTTATTACCATTATAGAAGCATCGAATCTCAAACCAATGCCGGCCCCAATTGCAAGTTCTCTATACCAACTACTTGAAAAAGCACTACCAGATTTTTGAACATTTTCGTGTTGCAACCAAACATTTCCCGCATCTAAAAAGGTTGCAAATGCTATATATTTTGTTGGCTTCCATCTTAACTCTGAATTGAATTCAATTTTTATATCCCCTGCCTGAGTAGCTTGAGTTGTTCTGCTGGTATCATAGTATGTTCCAGGTCCTAAAGTTCCATTCCGAAAAGCCCGAATACTATTACTTCCCCCCGCAAAGAATTGTTTGGCGATTGGCATATTTGAACTATTCCCATAGGTATAGCCATAACCCAAAAACAGTCGATTCACCCATTGTAAATTTGTGCCTCTCCCAGTGTACGTTCTGAGATCGTTACTTACTAAAACATACTGTGCAAAAGGAACACCAGCTATTGTTTTAGTATTTGTACTATCCTTAGAACGTTTCATAAATAAACTGGCGATATTTCCAGACAAATCCACAATAAATGTGTTGTAATAATGTACAAATACATTTTTTGCCTTCTGGTTATTGTATCTCATAGTATATTCAGGCCCTATGATGAATTGCTTTTCAAATGATTTTTTAAGCTCCTCATCCTGTGCTAATGTGCTATCAAATTTTGGTGTAATATCAGTTGGCTGAACTAAGTTCACGACAATTGGATTAAAACTATGTTCCAAATTATCAACTGTCTTCCATGTGTATCCAAAAGCTAATCTGATAGATCGCATGGTATATAACTCTTCTCGCTGTATGTATTCTGCTCCTAAAGAAATTCTGGTTTTTGGGATAAAGTTGGTTCTTTGTCTTTTCACTTTGAATGGCAACCATAACCTTGGAGTATAAAAATCAAGGAACATACTGGTGGTATAATTATTTCTACCAACAATATCTGACTTGCCAAACTGTTTTTCAAAACCAGCAGTAACATTTAATTCGATCGACTCTGCACCATGAAATAGGTTTCGATTTAACAATTTGGCTTTGATCTCAGATCCAATAAAATTGGTAGATTTTGTATAGGCACCAAATTCCATTTGCAATGATCTGCGTTGATAAGGCGTCAAAAAAAGAGTTGCATCAATACTAGGTTTTGCCATTGTTCCAGAAGGAACAAAATTCATATTGATGAATTTAAACTGATTCAGATTGATCAACCTTTTCAAAGTTCTTTCATGATCTTGCAAACTATACATCTTCCCTTCTTTTAAAACAAGATTTTCTTCAAATAGCTTTGCATTAAATTTCTGATCGGGGTCAATTTTAATAAACCCATTTTCTTGTTTAGCACTAGATGCTGCTAGCAAGCTGTCTTTATTAGAATTATAATTTGCGTATACTGTAAACTTTCGGATAGGAAATTTTAGCTTTGTTTCAGCCGGCACATTATTCTGTTCCACAACTAGGGCAGTTATTAAACCAGACTTAGCAGTATCTGCCTTAATTAAAATGAAATCGGGTGAAAAAAAGAACATGCCTTTGTTACGTAAAGCGCGATCAATCCTTTCGCGTTCGGATTTCGCCAAATCTAAGGTGAGTGGGCTGCCTTTTTTTAAGAGCGTCTTTTCGGCAGTTTCTGCTAAATCTTTTGAGAATGCATTGCTATCAACCGGAAAACGAATACTATCAATCAAGAATTGTTTTGCATGATACACTTCGACTAACAAAGATGCATCCTTCCCTTTTTTTATAGTTTTTAAATCAATACCTGCATTTAGATATCCTTCATTGTTTAATTTGTTAAATAATCTAGCTTTAATAGCTTTTAAATTTACCTCACTAAGTAGTACAGGCGCTTGGCCCATTTTTTCGTGTAATAAATAATTTAACCCTTTCCCTTTCGGAGGACTACTCATATTATAAAATGAAAGCCCAATAGGAATGCCAAGCGTTGCTGAGTTTGGCTTTGGCCGTACCAATATTTCCAATTCTTTAGCAAGCTCATTTTTTTGAACTTTAGTTATACTAGAATCAAATTCAATTTTGGTTCCGCGATATAAGAAATCGTCTTTAGGTACATACCGATAGGTATTGCATGATACAAGTACCGAAAATAAAAAAACTACTATAATATGTGACAATAATTTATTCATTACTATTTCCTATTTCTAAATTGAAATAGTTCTCGATATTTATTAAAATCAACAAACAATACAAAACTTAATCCAGTTTGAACTACCTGTCCATCAATCACGGTTTCATACTGGTTATTCCGATATACTTTTGCCCGATATTTCCCATTCGGTGTAATCTTATATTCTACTGAAACATTTCCTGCGAAACCAGATGTATTGTGTTTATGATCATCAGAACCCTCTAAAGCAAAAGTACTTCCAACCGTAACTATGGTTCTCTCGTTGAATAATTTCTTACTGACGTTAACCGCCAAATCAGTTTGCCCTTGTTTAGCTCCGGAAGTATAATCTGTTGTGGAATTCAAATCAAAACTCAAATCGAAATCTTTGATCAATGCGCCAGCCAAATTATTCATCTGCTGAGATAATAATTTTCCAGCAGTTGTTCTTGCAGTTGATTCAACATCAAGTGAGAAACCGGATCCCGCACTTGCTAATGGATTTTGAGGGATAAAACTATTTAAAACCAGTAATCCCATCACTTGTTTGTTCAATTCCGACTCCTGCAAATTTATTTGTTTCACTCTGGCGTAAACAGTGCCTTCCATCGCATTGCGATCTTTTTCAGGCATATCTAATTTGAAATGAATATCTGGTTTTGTCATTTTATTCTTTAGCGAAAGCAATATTTCAAAAGGCAATCTTTGTTTGTATGCATCATTGGAAACTGATTGTGCACTAGCTAATAAAGACTCAACCGAAGTGGTAACATTATATAAAGCGGTTAAATCAATTACCCCGTTCATAGGATTTCCATCCCATTTGATGGTTCCCCCTTTCTGAATTTGAAACTTTCGCTTGATGAATTCATTGAGCGATAAAATGTATTCTCCAGATTCAACGCTGTACATACCAAAAACCGACATTTTACCATTCTCATTTTCAGTAACTGATAAATTAGCATCTCCACTTGCTTTCAAATAATCTCCTCCTTCCTGATCGAGAATGATATTTAAAGTGGATTTGTTTGTTATCTCTAAATTCAAATCAAATGCCATTTTCAAAGGCTTCTCTTTATATACTGTTTCATGTACATCTTTCAGCTTTTGTATGGCAGTTACTTTTTTTAAGCTATTATAATATTCAATAATGCCATCTGAGCTTTCTAAGTTTGCAGACTCATCTTCCATTTCAAAATTCACCATTGAATTATCGTCAACAACAACATCTCCTGTTACAAACAAGATATTTCGTTTAGAGAGTAGTTTAATATCGGAACTAACACTAATCGGACCATAAATATGTTGTTCCTTATTCCGCTTTTTATTCACAGCCATGAAATGATCTGTATCAATATCAAGATCATACTGATAATCAAAATAGTTTTGAGTTATGACAATACCATTAATTTTTGCCAAATTATTAGAGCTGTCTTTAACAATCAAATCGTTCAAAGTGATCCCACGATCAGTGAATCGAACCACCCCAGAATCAATACGTGCATACGTATTGTAATCATTATAAATTGCCTGAGCTGCTCTTATATATACATCCCCATTGATAATTGGTTTGGTAACTGTACCGTTAAATTTCAATTCGCCATTTGCTATACCTGATAAATTTGAAAAATATTTTTTAAGGAGTGGGCCAATAGACGAAAAAGACAAACTATCAATCTTTAAATCCCCCGAAATATTTCCATCATCTTTTATCAATGTATTCAGTGAAGCAGCATTCCCATACCCAACCAACTGCATACTGGCTTGAATATTTTCATTCCTGTCGTTAGCTGCAACAATGTTAATAGAACCAATGCCATTCCCATAAGTTGTTACATTATCTAATTCAACATTACCAGTAAATCTAAATGGCTTGATATGCTCTAAATTCAACGATCCGTTGATTATACCATCTATCATTGCGGTATCTGATTGGTTAATTTTAGTAAATGTTGAGATCGGGAAATCATCTAATTCCAATTTCATTGGATATCCTTTTGACCCAGGAAGGGATATTGCCATAAATTTCTTTATTCCCGAATTCAGCTCCAGATTCGTATTTATAGAACTTACACTTTCATATCGGATGGCATTATTTTTATTTGTGTACCATCTTTCGTTATTTAATAATATAGAATCCTTTAAATGGAGTAAATAAGAATTCTCATCATTATCGATAGTTCCATTTATATCGTATGTTACAATATCTTCTGAATTAAATATTTTAAGTCCTAAATTAATTGCACCATCTTTTGCATGGGTTGATAGATAAGCATGGTGAACATTTAATGCACTGTAATTAATGTTTGAGGAAATGAGATCGAGGTGTAAACTATCGTTATATATTCCACTTGTAAAAAATGTGCTGTCAATATGCAAACTTCCATATTGCACAAAGGGCATAATTCCTAAAAGAAATAGCCCTCGTTTTTTTGCATCTAATTTGCCGCTTATTGCCAACCCTTTAAAATCTCCAAGCTCTGGAAATACATTATGCAAAACTGGGTGGTCGTTTAGTAAAAAATCAACATCTGCGATACATTCTGGAAGTTCCGATTTATTTTTCTCAACAGTTGACTTAGTTATATAACTGACTACAATTTGCTTTGTAATTTCAGGCAGGCTTGCAATTTGATATTTCCCATCTAAACTAATCTTGCTGAAAGGCAATTTCACTTCTATTTTTTGGGTATTGTTTTTATAGGAACTATTCAAATAGCATGAATCTAATTTCACTTTTTCGCCCATTGCTTCAATAATTAGATCAGGCAAAAAGATAGTTCCACTAATATGATTTTGATTTACAAGATCTAGATCGGTTTTTACTTTTGTAGCAATTACCAAACTATCAGTCACAAAACCAAGTGTAAACAAATCTAGCTTCGTAACATTAAGATCTGTAAAAAGCGAAGGATGTAGGCTATCTAAGGAATAACGAATATTCCCACTCGTTTGAAAAGCCTTGTCATTTGCAAGTATCTCAAGATCTACTAAAGAATTATGAACATTTGATTTAATTGTCAAATTGTGATAAGTATACCCCATCAAGAAAATCTCAGGAAAATCTATTTCTATATTGGCAGCAACCTTATTTAGGGAAATCCCCTTACCACTTGCAACCATTTCAAAACTCGTTTCACCATACATGCTATCATTCAATATCCTTTCCACATGAAATCCTTTTGTGTTTGCATGAACATCGTAAGCATATTTTTCTTGAGAATCCAATTCTTTCAACCATCCTTTTAAAGCAATATCCCCGTCAGAAGATGCAAAAACTATGTCGAAATTTGGATCTTTCATACCGCCTTGAAACTTTCCAGAAATTGCAAACTTTTCTGGAAGCTTTATATTTGAAGGAATCGAATTAGCTGGCAATAGCGCTTTCAACTTTTCAGCTGATCCAGATATTGTTTTAATGTTTACTACAGAAGTCATTTTATTGAGGTCGGGTAACCCTTGAATTCTTCCAGATAATTGTACATCGAAACCACTATTACGAAGTTTTAAATCATTTACTGTAAGGTTATTGATTTGTCCTTTTGCTTTCCCACTGAAATCAAGATCCGAAGCGAGCATCTTTTGAGCATATGGGTTTGCTAATTTGTTTAATCCTAAATAAGCTAGATCGATTTTGTTGATATGGATCAGTTTAAAATTAGCATCCACTTTAGCAATACCCATATTTTTTTCTAGTGCAGTAACCGAAGGGTAATTAGCTTTTACATCGGCCTTGAGCACTGAATGAGTAGTTTTTAGATCAAGGTTTTCTATTTTCGTTTCATTATCAGAGTACTGAATATCTGCATTGAAATGTTCCACAGAGAATCCTGAGCGCTCTTGAAATTTCAAGTTTTTCAATTGAGCGGTATAAATATCATTCCATGTATTGATATTATCTACCTCTAATTCAAATTGTTTTAAAATGATATTCTGAAAATCAACAACATTTTTTTGTGATCTTAATTTTGGATTGACTTGAATATGCATACTATCTTCTGCAAATCTCAAATGTTCGATTTTTAGAGTATAAATATCTTTTTTGCTTTTAAAACTTGTATCAATGGTTTTAGAAGATCCAGAATTATTATTCTTCATCTCAAAGTCTGCTCGTTTGCCAACGAGCTCCATTTTCTTTAAATCTAGTTTATGCTTAACTCCATTTAACTCTAGGTTTCTTACAACTATTTTGTTGGCATCTGCAAATAGCTTCGTATTCACAGATTCCATTTCTAGTTTCAACTGTTTAATTCCAATTTCAAGTGTGTCCAATTTGATGATGGGTAAGGTAGAAGAGGTTGTATTTTCAGCACTAGATAATTTCGAATGATTTCCATTGTATGCCTCGGCCTTTAGCTCACTTAACATCAAAGAATTGATATGAAATTCAGCTTTGGCCAAGTCGATTTTTTTTGTAATCCCCTTTAATTCTTTAGAAGAAATATTATAAAATTGATCCCCCCATTTATCGTCCATTACAAAGCTAAATTCCTTAACCTCAAATCTTCCGACTTGAATTTGATAGTTATTATTTGATTTTGTCTTTTCTACAACTTGCTTATCATTATTTGAAAATGCTTTTGCAATAAAATCAAAGTTGAAATTGCTGTCGCTTTCAGATCTTTTGATAAAAACCTGAACTGTATCAACCTGAATTGAATTGACCACTATTTTATTCTGAACGATGTCGAGTAATTTGAATTGGAGATCTAGTTGTCCAATTTTAAGAAGTTGTTGATGAGATCTGTCTTCAATTAACAGATCCTGTAAACTTAGGCTAGATAAAAAATTGGTTTTAATATGTCCAATATAGAATTTAGCTCCGATTTTTTGAGAGAGGTAGCTTGTTGATTTTTCTTTTAACCAATTTTGAGCAGTTTCTAGCTGAAGGATAAAAATAAGAAGGGCAAGCAACAGTATAATTGTCGCCAAAAAACCAAAAAACCATTTGGCAATTTTTTTACCCATTAAAATTGAATAGAACTTATAGAATGAAAGGTCGAGTAAAATTATTTTCACTCGACCTTTGTTTTACCGATCATCTAAATACTTTATCAATAACTTGAATATTGGCATTGGTGGTATAGAAAGATTCTTTAATCCTAGCATATCCAAGATTCACAACTTCACCAGCAAGGTTTCTTTGTTCACCATTATTGATCTGACTAGCATCAATCTTTTTCAAAATGATATGACGTTTTAATAACCTTTCTAGGTCTTTTCTATATTCTGGATGAGTAAGATTTGAAACCCAAAGACTGCCTTCTTTGTTAAATGCATCATTATTTGGTGCAAGAATTGTAAACTGGTTTGCACCAACTAAACTTGCGATACCATATGTTTTAACAAGGCTGGTCATGGTACTCAATTCTGGTCTCTTTTCCATTTCAGCCAAAGAAGTATAGGAATTCATACCACCAGCCATTGTAGCACAACTATTTAATAACACGAAAATGCTTGCAATTGCAAGGCATTGTAGAATGATCTTTTTCATATTTTATGTTTATTCAATTAAGTATAAAAACTAAGGAGGTGCCAATTGCCTCCTTAGCTTTTGTTTCTATGAGATTACCATTTTGGCAAAAGTTCTACCCTTCTATTTTCAGACCTTCCTTTTGAAGTTTTATTGTCAGCTACTGGCTTAGTTGAACCATAGCCCTTAGAAGTTAATCGGTCTTGAGAGATTCCCTTATCCAAGAAGAATTTCTGAATAGCATCTGCACGCTTTTGAGATAATTCGTTATTGATCTTATCACTTCCTGTTGCATCAGTATGTCCTTCAATATCAATTTTCAGGTTTGGATATTTAGTCATGAAATCTACTACAGGGTTTAATTTGCCCGCAGCTCTTGTAGGGTCTGAAAATTTTGCAGTATTTGAAATAAAATAAATACTCTTTGCTGCTTCTTTCAAATCTGGCGCTATATCCGGACAACCAGCGTTAGCCGCTGTACCAGCTACATTTGGACAATGGTCTTCTTCATCATTGATCCCATCGTTATCTGAATCTGGAATTGGGCATCCGTTGTATTTAGCTAAACCAGCCACTGTTGGGCATTTATCTTGTTCGTCATTCACTCCATCTTTATCACTATCAGGAACTGGGCATCCATTATATTTTGCTAAACCTGCTACGGATGGGCATTTGTCTACATCATCAGTAACGCCGTCACCATCAGTATCTAGTGGTGCGGCTGGAGGTGCAACTACAGGTGGTTCTGGAATTATAGGATGTCCGAATAACCTGAATTTAATTCCAAATTGAAATCCATCATTATAATATTTAGCTACTGTGTTAGGATTTCCAGTTCCATCCATATTGTCTAGTCCATAAATATATCGACCATAGATTTGAACAATGCTATGAGGAAAAAACTCTAAACCAGCGGTAAGTGCAGTACTATTCTTTTTGAAATCTGCATTTTTAAAATTGTTATTGTTGTCTTTAACGGCATTTAAAAAGTCGAATTGAGGACCTAAAATAATGGCCATTTTTGAACCTGTATGTAATTTCAACAAAACTGGCACAGAAATATAACTAATACTACCTTGAAGTTGGCCAGTTGCTGGAGCGGCCAATGTATAATTCAACAATGAATATTGAACTTGAGGTTCAAAAGAAAATGTTCTTCCCAATGGAAAATTTAAAAAAGCTCCAAATGCATACCCAATATCGTTTTTATAGTCGATTGTAGTTACATTTTTGATTTTAAACTGTGTATAATTTAATGCCCCTAATACACCTCCAGATACTGGATAGTGAGGTTTCAAATCTTGTGAAAATGCTGTCATTGTCAGTAAAATGAATAACATACTGGCAAGTAAATGTTTCTTCGTTTTCATTTTTTTGTTTTTAATGATCAAATTGTTCTTCTTATAACCATTCTTATTTATCGTACCAAGTTGCTTTTACTTCTATATTTTTCATTGCACCTTGTTGCATACATGACCTAACAGCAGCCATAGTTGCATCTTCCTGTGTTCTTGCACCAGCAGAAGTGCCAAATTTTGGTCCACCATTACTAGCATTTCCAGTTACAATGGCACCATACCCCTTCCCATTTGTTGAGATTATTTTCTGAGGGCTTCTTCCTCCTGAATTTTGACAACGTTTAAAAGCATCTGCTTCGCTGTTACGAATATTCCCACCGCCGAAAGAGTAACCCCATTGATTGGTTTGACTGCAGAAATAAACAGCTGATTGAGCTTTTGTGCGTATTACTGAAATAATTAGAAATACTGCAATCAATAATAGAAATTTCTGTTTCATGACTTTATTTTTAAAATATTAAGATTGATTCAATTATAATTATGCATTCCCAATTCCAAATGCAGATTTAACGTGTTTACTATTTAAATAGCCGAGTAAAATCAACGTAAATAATACAGTGAAATAACGTTCTGTATTTGAAACCCCTGAAGATCCCAAAATAAAATACAGTTGGTGTAACAGGTTAAATACATTTACGATTACAGCTAACCACCATGACCAGGCTTTTAACTTCCACATACCTAATCCATAAATAAGCGTAAATAATCCAATCACAAATATGATTACACTCATTAATTGAACACCCGCCACAGTGAGGTTTTCATTTTGTTGAACCACTGGTAAAAATGAAGAAAAACCGAATCCAATTGAAATAAGTATTTCAAAAAGGCCATATACAATAGAACATATTGCTATGATGGTAATTAATAATGGTCGATTCATTTTTTAAAATTTAAATGGTTTAAAATTAAT
>JAPLEO010000002.1 GCA_026391125.1 Bacteroidota bacterium | reverse complement strand
ATGGCCGATTTTTTTTTCAAGTAATCGATCAAAACAGTTGCTGATTTTCCTGCACCAAATAACAAGATCGTTTTGCTAAATTTCATTTACAAGGCGTATTAAATTATCCAATTACAAATCTAGCGTAACCAAATCTTTTAAATCTATGTAACCTTTTTTTTCTTGTAACGTTTCATTAAAAAACAAGCTATGAAAAAATATTTTGGATCATTTATCCTGTTATTTGTTGCAATCACTGGCGTTTTAGCACAGAAGAATATACATGATGCAAACGCAGTTGGAAGAACGGTAGGTACGTTTCATGGAATTCAAGTGTCTGCTGGGATTGATTTGTATCTATCCCAATCGGGTTCTGAAGCATTAGCGGTTAGTGCATCCAATACCGAATATCGAGATAAGATTGTAACCGAGGTAGAGAATGGGATCTTAAAAATTTATTATGGAGAGAAGGGCAATTGGGGTGTGAGTTGGGGCAATCGCAAAATGAAGGCCTATGTATCGGTAAAAAATATTGATCTATTAGATGCTTCGGGCGGTTCTGATATTTATATCGATGAAAAGTTACAAGCTCCTAAATTAAAAGTGCAATTATCCGGAGGTTCTGATATGTTCGGAAAGGTTGCCATTGAAGACTTGATGCTTAGCGCAAGTGGTGGCAGTGATGCAAAACTTACTGGAACTGCCGGTCATTTGAAACTGTCGATCAATGGAGGCAGTGATTTTAAAGGTGCTGATTTGAGTGTTGATTACTGCTACATTAGTGCAAGTGGTGGAAGTGATGCCTATATCCATGTAAATAAAGAACTAGAAAGCCATGCTAGTGGCGGAAGCGATATTCGTTATACCGGAAATCCGACCATCCAAAGCAGTAATTCTGGGGGTGGTTCTGTGAAAAAAAAGAGCTGATAAAATCCAATTTCTAATACCGAAAGCCCCTATTTCTAAAATGGGGGCTTTTTTATTGAAAAAACAAGCATTTTTCACAAGGTATTTCTATACCTAACTCATTGATTTTATGTAGTAAATCACAGTCTAGAACAGGCTGTACACGTATGTGGATAAAACAGCCTAAAAAACAAGGTTTTATAGCGTTTTAGCACCTGAAAAAGACTATATTTGCCAACCTTGAAAACAGGTCTGATCGCGTAAATATTGAAGAACAGATGAAAACGGCCTATATCGATTATTCGATGTCGGTAATTGTTGGTCGTGCCTTGCCAGATGTGCGAGATGGTTTCAAACCTGTTCACCGTAGGGTTTTATATGCCATGACGGAATTAGGTAACTACAGCAACAAGCCTTTTAAAAAATCTGCTCGTATCGTTGGGGAAGTAATGGGTAAGTTTCACCCCCATGGTGATTCCTCAATTTATGACACTTTGGTTCGTATGGCGCAGAATTGGACGATGCGTTATATCATGGTAGATAGTCAGGGTAACTTCGGTAACCAGGATGGTGATCCACCAGCTGCTATGCGTTATACAGAGGCACGTTTACATAAGATCGCAGAAGCGATGTTGGATGATATTGAAAAAGATACGGTTGATTTTCAATTGAATTTTGATGATTCATTGAAAGAACCAACAGTATTGCCTACCCGAATTCCACAGTTAATCGTGAATGGTTCATCTGGTATTGCGGTAGGTATGGCAACTAATATGTTGCCCCATAATTTGAGTGAAGTAATTGATGGTTGTGTTGCCTATATCGATAATAGAGAAATTACTTGTGAAGAGTTAACCCACTTTGTGAAAGCGCCAGATTTTCCAACCGGAGGTATCATTTTTGGTATGGAAGGTGTGAAACAGGGCTTATTAACTGGTAGGGGTAGAGTAGTGCTGCGTGGTAAAGTGCAGATTGATACAAAGGCTTCTGGCCGTGAGCAAATTGTAATCACTGAAGTACCATACCAGGTAAATAGGGATATGCTAACTGATAAAATTGGTCAGTTAGTTAATGCAAAAACAATAGAAGGTATTGCACATGTAAACAATGAGAGTAATAACCGTGA
>JAPLEO010000008.1 GCA_026391125.1 Bacteroidota bacterium | reverse complement strand
GTTTTTGGGATACGCTTGGGAGTGGAAGGAAAAATATGGCGGTATCATTTTACAACAATTACGAAAATTAGGTTGCAGTTTGGACTGGGATCGGACCTCCTTTACAATGGATCCCGACTACTATCAGTCTGTCATCAAGGTTTTTAACGACCTCTATGCAAAGGGACATATCTATCGTGGAAAGCGAATGATCAACTGGGATGTAAGGGCTAAAACTGCTTTGAGCGATGAAGAAGTGATCTATAAGGAGGTACAGAGCAAACTATATTATATCCGCTATCGAATTGATACAGGTTCTGAATCACAACATGAATATATCACTGTTGCCACTGTTAGACCAGAAACCATTATGGGTGATACGGCAATTTGCGTTAACCCAAATGATGAAAGATTCAAACACTTACACGGCAAATTCGCTTATGTTCCTTTGATCAATAGAAGAATCCAAATCATTCCTGATGAATATGTGGAAATGGATTTTGGTACTGGTGCTTTGAAAGTAACCCCGGCTCATGATATCAATGATTATCAACTCGGACAAAAATACCAACTAGAGATCATCGACACCATGAATGATGATGGTACTATGAGTGAAGCAGCACAGATCTTTATTGGCGAAGATCGTTTTGATGTTCGCAAGAAGATCATCCCTGAATTAGAAGCGGCCGGCAATTTGGTTAAGATCGAAGACTATACCAACCAAGTTGGCTTTAGCGAAAGAACAGATGCTGTTGTTGAATCAAGATTAAGCCTGCAATGGTGGGTGAGCATGAAAGCGATATCAGAACCAGCTTTGAAAGCGGTAAATGATGATGAAATTAATTTTCATCCTGCTAAGTTTAAGAACCTCTACCGCCATTGGATGGAGAATATTAAAGATTGGTGCATTAGTCGCCAGCTATGGTGGGGACATCGCATTCCGGCATATTATTTAGAAGATGGATCATTTGTAGTTGCACATTCACTTGAAGAAGCTTTTGAGAAATTCAAAAGTCAAAATTCAAAAGTCAAAATCGAAGATATTAAGCAAGATGAAGATTGTTTAGATACTTGGTTCTCTAGTTGGCTATGGCCTTTTGAAGTATTTAAAGGATTATCCAATCCCGACAATGAAGAAGTAAAATATTATTATCCTACCAACACATTAGTAACCGCACCTGAAATCATTTTCTTCTGGGTGGCACGAATGATCATGGCGGGATATGAATACCAGGGTGCGAAACCATTTAGCGATGTTTATTTCACTGGCATTGTAAGGGATAAACAAGGGCGAAAAATGAGTAAGAGTTTGGGTAATTCGCCAGACTTACTTGGATTGATTGATCAATATGGAGCCGACGCAGTAAGGTTTGGAATCATGATCGCATCACCTGCTGGTAATGATTTGTTATTTGACGAATCATCACTCGAACAAGGGAGGAATTTCAATAACAAATTGTGGAATGCTTTGAAGTTGTTGAAAATGTGGGAAGCTCGTCAGTCAGATCTAGGAACTGATTTACAAAACGACTTTGCCATCAATTGGTTTGAAAACAGATTGAATACGGTTAAAGCAGAAGTAGAAATATTGATGCAACAATTCCGTTTGAGTGAAGCATTAAAAATAATCTACTCATTAGTATGGGACGATTTCTGCAGCTGGTATCTCGAGTGGATCAAACCAGGCTTTGAACAACCCATGGATTCGGCAGTATACCAAAGAACCGTTACTTATTTTGAAGAATTAATGCAGTTATTGCACCCATTTGTTCCTTTTATCACAGAAGAGATCTATCATTTATTGGGTGAACAAACGGAAGACCTTTGTGTAAAACAAAACCAACCAATCAAGTCTGCCAACGAATCGATTACTGCTGCAGGTGAATTATTGAAGAATGTAATTTCTGCTTTGAGAGATGCCAGAAATAAGAACCAATTAAAGCCAAAAGAAACCATCAAACTGCATATTCAAACAGAAAATGTCAGCGAATATCAGGCGATCGAAAAAATATTGGCAAAGCAGGTAAACGCAGAGCAGACAAGCTTTACAACAGGAGCCATCGCTAATAGCATTGTTGTTGCCATAGAAAAAGACAAGTTTTTTATAGAAACAGAAAAACTGTTAGACGCAACTACCCTGAAAGCTGAATTGCTGAAAGACTTAGAATATCAAACTAAATTTTTGCAGAGTGTAACAATCAAATTATCTAACGAAAGATTTGTACAAAATGCAAAACCAGAAGTTGTTGAATTAGAAAGAAAAAAACAAGCTGATGCTGCTGCTAGGATTAAGACGATTGAAGAAAGCTTAGGCAATCTTAATTAAAAAGTCAAAATTCAAAAGTCAAAAAAATACTAGATGAATTCATATTTAAAGTCAACCAGTTTCTCTATTCTTATTTTTTCTAGTATCTTTTTTTGCAATCATCTAAATGCTCAGAATTGGGAGATCAATTTGCTCAAACAAATCAATCCTTCCAATCCTAATAGTAGCACCTGGAAAAATATTTCTTCGAGTGCAGAACCCATTTGTATAGCGGCACCTATTAGCATGTTCGCAATTTCTTTGATCAACCACGATCAAAATCTAAAAAAGAATTCTTTTAAATTGGCTGAATCATTGGTGATTAATGCTGCTATCACCGAAGTATTGAAAGTTACTATCAACCGTGACCGCCCCTTTGTAACATATCCTTTAGATGTTTTTCCAAATAAAAAAGATGAATACGGAAAATCAATGCCATCGGGTCATACAGCCTTCGCATTCACAACTGCCACCTCTATTTATTTAGCCTATCCCAAATGGTATGTAGCATTACCTGCATTTACTTGGGCAACCGCTGTTGGCTATAGTAGAATGTATTTAGGTCAACACTACCCTTCTGATGTTTTAGTGGGTGCGATTGTTGGAGGAGGTAGCGCATGCCTTACCAATTGGCTGAATAAGAAATTTAAAAATTAAAATGGCAAATATCCCTGAGTAGTTATAATAGTCTCACACTATTTAAATAAATGTTGACGAACAAGTCTCAAAGGTTTGCTGAAGTAATATAAAAAAAATAAATTCCTATGGATCGGAAATGCGATTTGGTCGAAGATATTTGGTTGAACTATTAATTTTACAAACCCTGCAAATTGCTTGAATTTTGCCCAAAAAGTGTCGGCCTGTAGGGTTCGTTTATAATAGGCTGAGAATACAATTGAAGTAGAAGAATGCTGTTGTATAATTTTACCGAAAGAAAGCAAATCAATTTGATACAATATAATGGTCTTGGTACTGAAGGATTCATTTGCCAATTCCGGTATTGAAATGCCCAATAGATTTTCAATTAATAATCTTGCAATGTGGCCAATAGTGCTTAATCCCGCTTTGATTTTCGACCATTCTTCGGGGTCATGAATAGTTTGAGCCGCTTGGGCAATATCAACTAAATTTCTTAAAAAGGAATATACATCTTTACTTGCGTGGTGTAATATAATGGTGATGAAATGAGATGCTTCAGTTAAGCAGGGTACAGGGTTGATAAGTAATAATGTATGTTCCTTTTTGCATTGCAATATTTTGGTAGCACTTTTCGAGACAAAGATGGTTTTATTACTAATATCCCAATGAAGTTCAATATGGAATAGGCGTTCTCCATCTTTGTAGAGATCCATATTGTATTCGTTTTGAGAATTTTTTAGATCATTTTTCCAGCCATGAAAATCCTCCAATGGCCATTCTGGGGTAAACCCTTCACTTTTAAGGATTTGAATGCAAGGCTGAAGATCATCCCAATCTATTAATAAATCTATATCGGTTGAGGTGCGCGAAACCAGATCACCATAGAACTGCTTTGAGAACATGGTTCCTTTATAAGGCACAGCTTTGATGCCTTGTTTTTCAAAAAGATCTAATATCCTTTCTGTTTCTGTGGCCAATTGCCAGTTTCGCAAAGTGTACTGTTGTAACTCAGTTTTAAAATCATCTATTCCACTAAATGTACTGCCACATAGTAAGAGAGAACGATATGCAATCGGCCGAATTCTATGATAGCTTGCTTGCCGCCTAAAGCTTGCCCAGTCGATCTTATGATCGTTTATATAAGATGCAATCTCACTATATGCAGCAGTTTTAAAATGGCATCTTATACATGCAACAAGTAGCGCAGTCTCAATTCCATATTCTTTTTCAATATCTGTAATAGGTATCATTAATTTCAGTCTTTGAAACGGTGTAATCTATATTTTTTGTTTTTCATACATCCTGCTAAACAGTCCTCCGTTTTGTAGCAGGTCTGCAAAATTTCCGCTTTCAACTATTTCGCCTTCTTTCATTACATAGATCCGATCTGCCAATTTAAGGTTATATAAACGATGTGTAATGATGATGACCATGCTTTGTTTTAGTTGTGTCTTAATTTGATGAAATAAATCGTGCTCGGCTAAAACATCTAATGCACTTGTGGGCTCGTCTAATACCACCAGCGAAGGGCTTCTATAAAACACCCGGGCAATGGCAAGTTTCTGCCATTCTCCGCCACTCAATTGTTTACTGTTTGTAAATAAAGACCCCATTTTGGTATCATAGCCAGCAGGTAGTTTTTGAATATAAGCACTAGCCCCTGCAAATTCGGCAGCATGTTGCATGGAAAGCTTTTGTTGATCAGGATCACTGATTCCTAGGGATATATTTTCGGCTATCGTAAATTGGTATTTCTCAATATCCTGAAATAAAAAAATGCTCTCATTTCTGAGGCTTTGTTCTGTGATTGTTTGATAATTGATTCCATCGATAGAAATTTCACCTGTATTGGGTTGATATAATCTGGCCAATAATTTTACAAGTGTTGATTTTCCTGACCCATTCTCACCAACAATGGCAACCATTTCTCCAGGCTTGCAGCTTAAGTTGATATGATTCAGCGCTTTTTTTTCAGATTTCTCGTATTGGAAACCAATATTCTCTAGTACTAAGCCTTTGGAAAAATTCGGCCAATGTTCAATCGATTTGTAGTGCTGATTGATGGGTATGGCCAAAAAATGTAAGAGGTCTTTCAGGAAAAGTCTTTGTTGGAATAGTGATACCATTGCCTGAAGAAAATTCCTAGTTCCGCTTTGTAACCTTTGTAAACCTTGTAATGAAATTACTAAGAGTCCGATGCTAATTTGTTTAAGGCTTGCTTCCTTAATTAAAAAGCCGATTAAAAAAAGCACTATTAATATTTCTACTAATTCTGCAGAAAGGCTTAACCAAACTATTTTTAATTGCAGTTTGCTTTTACTGTTTCTAATGGATTGACGAAGTAGTTGAAATTTAGGAATCAAACTTTTTCCAAACGACAGAATTCGTAGGTCTTTCGCAAACTGAAATCCAGATAGCAGTTGGAATAAATAACCAGATTCTCTTTCTTTTTCTACTAGTTTGCCCTCCAAACGCATTAATTGGTAACCAGCATACCATTTTACAATGGCAAGTGGGATGCAAATAAGTATAAATGTAATGGAGATCCAAAAATGCAAAGTAAAAAAATAGACTCCCAACAAGGCAAGTGATACACCCTGCAATACTGCTGTGTTAAGTAGTTGCCATACCTGCGGAATGCGATAGATAGATTGCATTTGTGCCAGATGCAATGTATTGTGGTAGGAGGGGGTTTCGTAATATATATAGGGTACTGCAGTTGCTTGCTTTAAAACCTTTTGAGATATAAAATCAGTTACAATTTGTTGGTGTTCGCCGGAATAATAAGTAGAGACTTGGGTAAAAATAGCCTGTAAAATTTGTAAGCCTCCAAATACCCCAATGAGTACTAAAATTTTATTCCATGGAGATTCATTTCCCACTTCATCAAATAGCAATTTCATAACCCAAAGAGTTAATACTGGGAAACTGGCATTAAGTAATTGGAATATAAGAATTAAAAGGGCTTTTGACCTGTCGGCTTCCCATATTAAACCAATGATGGTTATTAAATCTTTATTAAATCCTTTTATATTAAAAAGAGGCATGAAAAACACTTCATTGAGGGCTTGAAAATAATCGAAAATATAATATATTAATTTTGATATTTACTCAAATCATTCTCTTGCTTTATGATATTATACATTTGGTTTACTAAATATTATATCAATATAACAATTAATGATTTGAATGCAACCATTTAGATCTAGTGAATTTTTGATTCAAGATTCTTGAGCTGTTGTCTTTTCCATGTACTACTGTTGACTGCGGTGTTTATTATTTCACTTAGTTCTGTCTAAAGAAAATTCTATACTACCTAAATCGATTGAATTATGCTTCAAATGTTGAGAAGCCTTACAGAGCCACAAAATCCTAAGGAATGATTTTTTAACATTAACCTACTGTTATTTAAGTCATTTTTTAATATTATATTATTTTGTTCTATTATCATAGAGGTAAAAAAAAGTATTAAAAAAAAAATACATAAAAGATTGAAAATTAAAACGATTTACTTAAATTACTTATATCAAAATAAATTTTAAACAATTATAACAAAATACTATGGATGCATTTATCGGTGAGATTAGGCCATTTGCTTTTGGATATGTTCCAGAAGGTTGGCTAGCTTGTGATGGAAACTCCTATAATCCTAATCAATATCAGGCTTTATATTCTATTATAGGTACTAAATTTGGAGGATCATTACAACAACAAACATTTAAAGTACCCAATCTGCTTAATTTAGTAGTGTTAGGTGTTGGTCAAGGTCCTGGACTTTCTCTATATAATTGGGGAGTTACTGGAGGCTCTGCTACAGTTACTTTGGATTCTACTCAATTTCCTCCTCATAATCATGCTGTTTATGGTGCAACTGGCAATCCAACAACTAGATTAGCATCGGCAAAGGGAGCTTACTTAGGTAACTTTAATACAGGCACATCAAATGTGCCATTATATTCTTCCACTACAAATATTAACGCACAGCTCAATGCAAATTCTATATCATCAACTGGCTCTACTACACCTGTAACACACAATAATCAATCACCATCATTGGCTTTGATTTATTGTATAAACACGGATGGGACTTATCCAGTTAGACCATCGGAATCATAAAATTATTAAAAAATAAAAATCATATTTATGGCTGATTTTTTTGTTGGCGAGATTAGAGTATTTCCTATGAATTGGGCTCCAAAGGGTTGGGCTTTATGTGATGGAAGCATATTACCAATAGTTCAATATCAAGCATTGTTTGCATTGATAAATAATAAATACGGTGGTGACGGGAAAGTCAATTTTAAACTGCCTGATTTAAGGGGTAGATCCATTGTAGATGCCTCTAATTCTTTTGCTATGGGAACCATAACTGGAACAGAAACAGTAGCAGTAACTGGACTTCCACAACATATCCATTATTTTCAATTAGAAAATATTCAAGGGGGAAATGTTACTATTGCAGCTAATAACTGTCTTGCAGAATCAAACCCTTTAAACCTGTACAGTCCATTTAATTCAGGATCCCCAAATCCGGTAAATTTAACAACCAATGCAATATCACCAGCTGGGTTTGGTGCTGCACACAATAATATGCAGCCATTTTTAGTATTAAATTTTTGTATAGCTACCACTGGTTTATTTCCACCAAGGCAATAATAAATTAATTCAGTAAAAAACTAAAAAATAGTATTATGTCAGATTTTTATGTTGGTGAAATCAGATTATTTTCTGGTAATTATGCACCTGAAGGTTGGAGCATTTGCGATGGTAGTTTAATAACCATATCTACAAATCAAATACTTTTTGCTTTAATAGGGAATACTTATGGAGGAGATGGAGTAACAAATTTTAAATTACCCGATTTAAGGGGGCGTGTAATAGTAGGTCAAGGACAGGGTTCTATTCCTGGCCCCAAACCTACACCATTAACTCAAAGAGTATTAGGACAATCGGGTGGTGTGGAACAGGTAACATTACAAGTAAATGAAATGCCAAGTCACACCCACAATCTTGTAGCTACCACTAATCCGGGAACTAGTAATAATCCTGGTACTGGGCCTGCAAATTTTATGTTAAGTACCGTAACGGGTGGTACAAAACCAATAGGATATTTGCCAGATACAACACCACCTACTGGAATTACTAGGGTCCAATTAAATTCCAATACCATATCCAAAGCTTTAGGCACTGGAAGTAATACAAATCCACATGAAAACAGAATGCCTTATATTGCTTTAAACTATATTATTGCGTTGAATGGTATTTATCCAATTCAACCATAGTTGATAAAATATAATTAATTTATGTGATTCTTGAGTTCAAATAGCCTAGGTTCAGTTTTAAATAGATAATTTATTTGTATTAAACAATTGAATAGATTTCTTTGTATGGGTTCATTTATATGTCTCAATTTTAGAGAACTGAAAAGTCTTTTATGAGTGCTATTTATGGTATAATCAATTGGTTTGGAAATAAAGTAGATGTAGATCAAGCAAATGCAATACAACATACTTTAAAACATAGGGCAACAGATGGAGCTGGGGTATTTCATCAGAACAATATTTTAATTGGAAATCTCAAACTGATTATATCAACCTACCAAAAAAATGAAATTTCACCTTATCAAGATGGCCAATATGTAATTACCGCAGACACAAGGATTGACAATAGAAAGGAATTAATTAGCCTATTGGGGGTATCTGGAGACCACATGAAGATACCCGATTCTTTTCTGATTGTAGAAGCCTACAAAAAATGGGGGAATGATTGCCCTAAATATTTAGAGGGAGAGTTTGCGTTCGTAATTTTCAACAAAGCTGATAACGTTTTATTTGCTGCAACAGATCATATCGGGTTTAGATCATTTTACTATTATAGTACAACGGAAACATTTGTTTTTTCAAGTGAAATCAAAGGTATTTTAGCAATAAAAAAAAATCATTATTTTAATGAGAACTCTATTGTAAATTATCTTTCCGCAAATAACGATGGTTCCACTTTTGATAAAGATATTTTTTCGCTTAAAGGAGCATCGTATTTGATAATTGATAAAAATAGAACTACGCCTAGTATTAAAAAATATTGGGAGTTAAAAAAGTTGGATAAATATTCCTTTAAAAAAGAGGAAGATTGGTCCAATTGTTTGCGCGAATTATTAAAACAAGCAGTTGTAAAAAGGCTGAATACCGAAAAAAATATTGGCATTACATTAAGTGGGGGGCTTGATTCTTCATTTCTTGCTGCTATTACAGCAACTGAATTGCAAAAGAAAAACAAACCATTATATGCCTTTTCTAACTTATCTCATAATGATTGTAATCGGATAAATGATGAACGCAACTATATTAAGTTAATGGGAAAATGGTATCCGAACATACAGCTAAATGCAGTACAACCACCCTTTACAGTTGGTCCATTCACAAATATCAATGCATCATTTGAAAAAACAGAAACCTTATCCAATCCATTTGTTTATGCCAATGAAGCATTATATGCAGCAGCTCAGGAGAAAAGAGTTGGAATTATCTTTTCCGGTTTTGGTGGAGATTTTACAATTTCTCACAATGGTGAAGATATAGTATATGAGCAAATAAAGAAGGGTGATTTCATACAAGCCGCACACAATTTTTTCTCATTAAAACATTACCATCAGTTATCAATTTTAAGCAGCTTAAAAACCTTTATTTTAGATTATACGTCCTTATTAAACGTATATTCTATATATATAGATAAACTTAAAAAACGGGATATAATGCCACTTAATAAAAATCTGCTAAACTCTGTTGAAAAAAAAGGGCGTTTTGGTACAAGCATTACATCTTCTATACGTGAAAAATTAGTTAACATGATCAATTCGGGAACTATTGGAGGGCTCCTTTTTGAATCTCAAAAGAAATTGAGTTCATATTTTGAAATGGACTGCTCATCCCCAATTATGGATAAAAATATCAATGAATTTTTTTTGGATGTGCCAGCAGAGCAGTTTTATTTAAACAGGAAAAGAAGAAGTTTAATACGTAGGGCTATGGCGGATTTGGTACCTCAAGAAATTCAAATGAGGGAAGATAAAGGCCCTTATAGCCCTGATTTTTTAACAAGATTTAAATACCAGGAAGAACAAATCATGAGTATTTTAAAAAATGTGGAATTGCAGAAAGTGAAAAAATTTGTAAACGAACCATTACTATTAAGTTATTTAAGTGAATTGCAATTGGCAAGTGATGAAATGACACCAGAAAACAGTGCCAAAGCTCGTTTTGCTACTTGGGCAATAAAGCTATTGGGTTTTATAGAGTGGGTAGAGAAAAAAAGTTACAAAATTGTATAATCTT
>JAPLEO010000111.1 GCA_026391125.1 Bacteroidota bacterium | reverse complement strand
GTAGTTGTAATTTGATCAATTCTCCAATAGCCACTTTTAGCAAATTTTGAAAGATTTACTTCTCCTACTAAAACGGACCCTGTTGCATCTTTTGGCCCAAGCCACATATCAAAAATGGTTCCAGCAGAACTGGTAAATCTTGTTTGCGCATTTATAGCTCCATCAAAGTTTTTGTTTTGTACGGTCAATTCAATTTCTAAACGAACAATTTTATCATCCGTTGCATTACCAATTACATCCAATTTTGTTCGCTTGATCTTTCCAGGATAATTATAGTTAGGAAATAAATTATATACTTGGAAAGTTAAGTCTGGTCTTATAATTGAGATATATGTCGATCCTTGCATGACCCGATCTCTCAAAAATTCAAACTTCCTGATCGATCTGCTTTTTAATGCATTCGGATCTGTGATATAAAAAGCAATCGACTCTGCCATGTCTTCATCCGGATTTTTCAGGTGGGCATAAGCAGAAACAAATTCAGTGGTATTGTTGGTATTCCAACCAGACGGAGAAGTTGGATCTAAATACCAACCACCCAGTGTAGCCCAATCATTTTTTAAAGTTGCGTCAAAAGTAAAGGCCCAGAAGAAATGCGCTTTTTCGTGTAAAACTAAACGCTGCATATATTGAATAGCCTGACTACTAAAAGCACTTTCCATAAACTCAATCGTGCCAATTCCAGTCCAAGCAATTGCCGGCGCTTCTGGGTATGTTGGATTCTTCTGACCGTTGATTCTTCTAACCAAATATTTTAATCCAGCCTGACTCTGCATGGCATCAGGATACTCTTCGAACATCGATAGAATAACGAGTTTTTCATCAGATGTGAAAGATTGAAAATTGCTAGCGGTTTCATTCATGATACCTGCTAATGTGCTACCAGGTTCTAAGAATTGAATACCAAATCGATTTTGTGCAATTTCAGAAATTCTACCAGTGTTAAGTCCTGCGTTGGTATAATAATACACACAAGCACCATATAATCTTTTCGAAAAGAAATTCCCTTTTACGTTATCAACAGTAACCACTAATGGAGATGCATAAGTGAAAGAAGCTCTAGAAACAACAATAACATCTATACCATTGATTGTAACGATCGAAATATCTCGATCGATGAATGCATCAGTGATAAATATTTTAGCCCTCACATACACTGAGTCTTTTTCGCCGAAAGAAGGAAAATTAAATTTTGAAAGATTTTGATACAATCGATAGGACTCTTCGCTAGTCCACTTCGTGATCGAATCGCTTAATAAAAAACCGTACTTATTTAATAATTTGATGCCATTAAAATCATCGGGCACTTTTTCTGCTTTTCCTAAAATATTGATTTTAACGGTGTCATTGATGTAGGTCTGCTGAGCGTGACCAACATAACTACTATCATCCTGCCAACTATAATTGAAGTTGCTATCTACAGGTGCTTTGTTTAATTGTATGGTGCTTGAAATATTGCTATTGTTCAAGTCGAGCGTAGCTGCTGTAGGAAAGATATAGGTTTTCGCATCCACACCTAAAGCCCATTTACCATTCGACAAAGAATCAAACACATAAGTAAGATCAGCTCCTGTTCCGCCTAAATATTTAAACTTAAAACCTTCACTGCTTTTTTGAATTCGCAAGAGTGCTGTATCACCAGCCTGTAACCCTTTTAGCGTAACAGTTACTTTGCTTTGTGCAATCAGTATATTTTGAGTGAAAAAGAATACTGCAAGAAGAAATACTAATTTATAAAAAAATGTTTTTCTCATTTTAAAAAGCAAAACAACATGATTAAACCAAATTTTTGTACAAACCGAGGGAAGAAGTCATTGTGCTAATTTACTTAAGATAAGTAGAAATTGCAACACAGCATGTTTTGTTTTTGAAAGGAAATGGTCATCATTTTGCAATTCTTAATCAACCATGTATTGCTTAGATAGTTGTTGGAACATTGTTATTTGTTGAAACTCCCAGTTTTTATCCTTTTGCTGATGAAGGGCTAATAGTGCAGCCATTTGTGGAGCCAGATCATGCGCCAATCTTGCATTCAAGAAAAGCAATCTTGTTCTTCTAGCTAAAAGGTCTTCCACAGTTTCCGCTAATTCATGTCTAATGGCAAATATGATATCAGCAATAGTATATGGATAATCTTCATGCAACAGCGCCGCATTATTCGCATCTTCAGCGATAATCTCTTCAATCATTGCCCGTCGTTTAATGAAATCTCCAATCATTAAATTCGAAGTAATAGATCCTCCATTTTTCACTTTTCTCTTTTCACTTTTCACTTCTTCTCCTCTCTTCACTCTTAACTCTTCACTCTTCACTTCTTTCCCTCCTCTCTTCACTTTTATCCCTTCACTCTTCACTTTCTTTCCCCTGCTTTTAGGATGTAAAAGAAAGACGACGTTGTTAACAGCGTCTTCCGCCATCTTCCGATAGGTGGTCCATTTACCACCAGTGATAGTAACTAGTCCACTAGGAGAAACTATAATTGTATGATCGCGCGAAATCAGCGCTGTGCTCGAAACGCCGCTAGCTTTCACAAGCGGACGCAATCCAACAAAAACTGATTGCACGTCTTTTCTTGTGATCGCTAATGAATTGTATAGGTTGAAATGTTCGAGTATAAAATCAATTTCTACATCTAATGCTTTGGGCTCAGCACTAATTTGTTCAATAGCAGTATCCGTTGTTCCCAACACCACAGAGCCATGCCAAGGCACTGCAAAAAACACGCGGCCATCGGCGGTCTTCGGAACCATCATGGCATGATGGCCAGTAAAAAAACTTTTATTCACGACCAAATGAATCCCTTGCGATGGACGCACAATCGGCGCTCTGTCTGTTTCGTCTAATTGCATCACATGATCAGCAAAAACACCGGTTGCGTTTATAAAAGATTTAGCCTGTATATCATATGTTTTGCCAGTCAGTTCATCTTTGCATTGAATTCCAATGATTTTTTTATTGGCTTTTTCAAACCCTTGCAGCGAAACATAATTCAAGATCGTAGCACCATGAGTGGCGGCTGTATAGGCCAGATCGATGGCGAGGCGACTATCATCGAACTGACCATCAAAATATAAAATACTACCCTTTAAATTTTTTGTTTTGATCGATGGAACTAAATCAATCGTTTTTTGTGCTGATAAAAATTTGGTGGCTCCCAAACTCAATTTGCCAGCCAGTAAATCGTAGGCCATCAAACCAACGCCATAAAAAAGTTTATCGAACCAAGTATACACAGGAATTACAAAGGGCTGCGATGTACAAAGATGAGGTGCGTTTTTCAGCAAGTAACCGCGTTCACGCAAAGCTTCTTTTACTAGTTTGATATTACCCTGCGCTAAATAACGAACACCTCCGTGCACGAGCTTTGTGGACCTACTCGAAGTGCCCTTTGCGAAATCTGCTCGCTCAATTAAAAGTGTTTTTAATCCCCGCGAAGCCGCGTCAACAGCAGCGCCTAAGCCTGTTGCTCCACCTCCAATAATTACTAAATCCCATTGTGCAGTTTGTTCCAACTGCGATAACATTTTCGCTCTGTTCATGTACCTAAAATTAGTGTATCCTCCCAGCTTAGGGTCCCCAGCTTGAAAGCTGGGGTTAACGTAGTCCTTTTGATGATTTTTCTTACTTAGAGCCCCAGCTTGAAAGCTGGGGTTAACGTAGTCCTTTTGATGATTTTCCTTACTTAGAGCCCAGGTTTGAAAGCTGGGGTTAACGTAGTCATAGAGATGTTTTTGTCCTGCCTAGATGCTCCAACTTACGGCTGCTTTAATGGCTTTTTTCCAGCCCTCAGATAATTCCACTCTTTTTTCATCATCCATTTTCGGATGAAATACGGTTTCCATTTGCCATTGTGCTTGAATTTCTTCTAAGTCTTTCCAGAATCCAACAGCCAAACCAGCCAAGTATGCAGCACCGATGGCTGTGGTCTCAGTGATCACCGGACGCACTACTTTGGTGTTCAACATGTCGCTCTGAAATTGCATCAATAAATTATTCGCAGTAGCACCGCCATCCACTCGTAGTTCTTTAATGGAAATGCCAGAATCAGCTTCCATCGCTTTCAACACATCCATTGTTTGATACGCAATGCTATCGAGAGCAGCACGTGCAAAATGTGCGCCGCTAGTACCGCGTGTAATTCCAACGATCGTACCACGTGCGTGTTGATTCCAGTAAGGCGCACCCAATCCCGCAAACGCAGGCACCACATATACCCCACCACTATCGCTCACTTCACTAGCCAATGTTTCTACCTCTGCAGCCGTACGAATAATTTTCAAACCATCGCGCAGCCATTGCACAACTGCACCAGCAATAAACACCGATCCTTCTAGTGCATAATGTGTAACGCCATTGATCTGCCAAGCTACGGTGGTCAATAAATTATTAGAAGATGGCACTGCTTTTTCGCCCGTGTTCATCAGCATAAAACAACCGGTACCATAGGTATTCTTCACCATGCCCGGTTGGGTACACATCTGACCAAATAACGCAGCCTGCTGATCTCCAGCGATACCTGCAATGGGAATACTATGGGCAGTTAAAATGTGTTGCGTATAACCATACACTTCACTACTACTTTTAACCTGCGGCAGCATCGAAGCAGGCACATCAAAAATCTGAAGGAGCTCTTGATCCCAGTTAAGTGTATGAATATTAAATAACATGGTACGCGATGCGTTTGAAACATCTGTAACATGAACTTGACCGTTCGTTAATTTCCAAACCAACCAACTATCTACTGTACCAAAACATAGCTCGCCCTTTGCAGCTTTATCTCTCGCGCCTTTCACATGGTCTAAGATCCATTTCACTTTGGTAGCAGAGAAATAAGCATCGATCACCAATCCTGTTTTCTCTTGAATCAGTTTGACTTTTCCAGCAGCTTTTAAACTATCACAAAAATCAGCCGTTCTTCGATCCTGCCAAACGATGGCATTATGTATGGGCATACCCGTTGCGCGGTCCCACACCACGGTAGTTTCGCGCTGATTGGTGATGCCAATGGCAGCCATATCTTTCACGGTTAACCCCGCTTTCGTAATAGCTTCAGCAGCTACGCCCAACTGCGTACTCCAAATTTCATTGGCATCATGCTCCACCCAACCCGGCTGCGGAAAAATCTGCGTAAATTCTTTTTGTGCAACAGCAACGATCGCACCCTTTTTATCAAACACAATCGCGCGACTAGAAGTAGTTCCTTGGTCGAAGCTCAAGATATATTCACTCATTTGGCAAGTTTTTAACAAGATAAGAAGAAGAAGTGAAGAGATAAAAGATAAAAGTGAAGAGAGGAAGAAGAAGAAGTGTAGAGAGGAGGAAGAAGAAGTGAAGAGATAAAAGATAAGAGTGAAGAGAGGAGGAGGAAGAAGAAGTGAAGAGATAAAAGATAAAAGTGAAGAGAGGAGGAAGAAGAAGAAGTGAAGGGGATAGTGTCTAAAAATATTTATTTTGGGAGGTGTAACGTAACAGGTTACATTTGTGTATGATTGTCAGTATCCAGCACAAGGGACTTCGGTTACTTTGGACAAAAAACGATGCTTCAAAACTTCCACCTAAACAGGTTCCGAAAATTAGGAATGTGTTGATGCTTCTAAATGCCGCGGAAAAAGTTGAAGACATGAATTTCACAGGTTCTGGATTGCATCCTCTGAAAGGTGAACTTAAGGGCTTTTGGTCAGTGACAGTTACAGGCAATTATAGGATGATATTCAAATTTGAAAATGGAGAAGTGCATTTGGTTGACTATTTAGATTATCATTAAAATATTAAAAGAAAACTATTATGCTAAAGCAAGGAATGCCCCCCATACATCCGGGAGAAATATTGAAAGAGATGTATTTGATTCCTCT